>DASYFE010000203.1:0-31830 GCA_036498585.1 Pyrinomonadaceae bacterium
CTCAGTGGTGAGAGCTTTGCGCGTTTTGGTCTTTTCCTTCATTTGAACGAAGGCCCACAGTTCATCACACTGCACGTCTTTCACCGGAACGTTTCGGATTAAGTTTTCGAGAAGCATCTCGCAGCGTTCGCCAACGCGCTCTAGTAGCGAGAGAATCGTTTTCTTCTCTACTCCAGTGATGCGCTCCGCGCTACGGATAGAAACGCCTTCCACGAGCAATTGAAGCACTTGCAGAGCCTTCTCTATCGGGAGATGCATTGTGCCCAGCGGACGATCCTGGATCTCTTGAAATGTCTTCTTACATCCGATACAGCGGAAGCGCTGATTGCCCTTGCGGTCTTTGCCGAATTTATTAGCCTTTAGCTGGCAGTTGTGACAGGTCATTATGAGCCTTGCATCTTTCTGCGATCAGGCTCACAATTGATTTGCTTGGAATCGGACGTGAGCAATCGCGTTTGATTTTCAAAAGGGCCTTCGTGGTTAGCGCCGCGAGGGCCTTTAACTTTTCAATGTGGAAGATTATACGTGAGCGCTCACGTATCGTCAACGAAATAATACTAGACGTGTTCCTGAGCGCTCACGTATACTCAGGGACATGCCAAAAACACAAAAGAAGAATCCGTATGCTGTTGCTTTAGGGCGTAGAGGCGGTTTGAAGGGTGGCCCCGCAAGGGCCGCAAGCATGACCGCAGAAGAACGAAGCGAGAGCGCTAGAAACGCCGTAAAGGCGCGCTGGGCGAAAGTTAAGAGAAAAAAAGTTAGTAAGAGTTAACACCCGGTGCTAACTCTGGTAAGTCTTTGTCACGCCCACAACTAGCAGAATGTGGCAACTTTGGTTTCCACCGAAATCGACGGAAAGTCTTGTTGTTTTAGGAGCTTAGAACTAGACAAACGGATTTGTCTTTGGTATCACTGGCCGCGTTGAATTCAAATCGGGGAGTACCTTCTTGTACCCGATGGATCTCTGTTTGGTTAATGCCGGACAGAAATCAGGCCCAACGTGGTTAGCGTTGGGCCGTTGCAGAAAGGAGGGACTCGGTATGTGCTTCGTGTTTAGAATACCGCGTCGCTTAATTGTGATCGTCATTGCCTCATCTGATGGCATTGCGATCGCCGTCTTACCAAGTTAGGGGTTCATAATCCTTAACAATGGTTGAGGGGTAGAGGGTCACATCCTCTATCCCTTTTTCTTTTCAAAAGAACTGTTTGGTCACTGGTGACTAATGCTGGAAACCCTAGTTTCTAGAACGCCTAAACACTTTGGAACGTGTACGTTCCAGCGTCACCTACGGGTGACAATATGCGTCCGTTATAACGGACGAGTCAAGACGGAATTCCGGTAAAAGTTAACGATATTCCGTTTCCGTTCGATGTATCGAACGCTAACCCGATATCTGTCAATAATTTCTGTAAAATTCTTACAGAAAAATATTTCCACTCTCAGGGTGCTCCAGCGTGTACCAGAGTGTACCAGCGTCGCTAAAAGTTGCCTTTGGGGTGTGCAGGGATGTACCTGCGTGTACCTGCGTGAACACATGTGTTCGAATGCTATCTGCGTCTGTCCGAGTACGTCCACGTCTGACGTGTACTATCCAGAACTGATAGCGGCTGATGCAGTCTCAGGAAAATGATTCGCGATTCAAAGAGCAGCAACACAATCTTACCCCACTACCCAGGGACGAATATGTGGGCCGGCCGTGATGAGTTTCATTTCGTCTGGCGGCGTTTGACGGGCAACTTCATTCTAACCACCCATGCTGCTTTCGTCGGCAAGGGCGTCGAGCCACACCGGAAAATGGGATGGATGGTGCGCGCGAGTCTCGACGCTGATTCGCCGCACGCTGTGGCCGTCGTTCACGGTGACGGGCTTACATCGTTGCAATTTCGCCGAACCAAAGGCGCCGCAACGGCGAACGAGAAGGAGAGTTTGACATCTACAAGATTTCAGTTGCCGGTGGTGCTGAGACCAGACTTACAAGGGCGAAGGGACTCGATGATGGACCAGAGTTCACGCCCGACGGCAGGTATGTTTACTTCTCAACGCGCTCGGAAACAATGCAAATCTGGCGCATGAAGCCGGATGGTAGCGATCAGGAACAAGTTACAAATGATGAATACAACAACTGGTTCCCGCATATCTCTCCTGATGCATACGGGAAGTGTCCGCTGACAGCTTTGATCTGGCGCGCGTCGAGTTGTTCTTTGAACTTCTCACGCGCGACGCCATAAGTTCCGGCCAGCTCGACGTTAGTGACGCCAAAAGCACGCACCTGATCCAACGTTGCGGTTACATCCTTCTTGAACTGATCACGGAGACTGTAAAGCTGAAGACCTACAGCTTTTCGTGGGACGGTTTCAATAGAACTGGGCCACGTAGAAGCTACGCAGCCCAGTACAAGTGATACGAGTAAGATTTTGAGTTTCACACAGCTACTACGGTCTAAGAATATCGAGCGTTGCGCTTATGCTGCTGTTGCCGAGTGTGGCAGTGATAGTAACAGTGTTTCTGCCGCCACCTAGTTTATCCGTACGTGTGCTGATGACAAAGGTTGCTGACTTGCTTCCCTCCGGCACGATGACGCTGGGTGGAACTGTGGCCTTTCCCGTGTCACTACTCCTGAGCGTTACCGTAACTCCGCCGGCTGGCGCCGCACCATTCAACGTGACGGTTCCAGTCGAGTTCGCAGGAGCTGTCACTGTCGTCGGACTCACGGTCAGGTTCTGGATAGTCGAACCCTCGGGGATCGTTATCGTGGCAGTAGCGCTGTTCGACAACGCCGATTGATTACCCGCCGCATCAATAGCCGCCACTGCGTAGACGTGCGTTCCCAAAAGACCAGAGTCATTGAACGTCGTTCCGTTGACGGTAGCGATCGCTGTCGTTCCATTGTCACGGAAGACACGGTAGCCGGTTACAGCAACATCATCAGTCGACGCAGTCCACGAAAGCGCGATCGTGCCGGTGGCCAGATTAGCGGTTGCAGTAAGAGCCGTGGGCGCTGTCGGAGGCGTGACGTCGCCACTACCAACAACCGTGGCGCTGGCAACATTCGAGAGACCCGACTCGTTGCCAGCCGCGTCTATCGCAGTCACCGCGTAACTGTGAGTTCCCAACGGCGCCGCATCAGAGAACGTAGTGCCGTTGACTGTATTGATGGGAGCTGTTCCGCCGTCTCGATAGATGCGGTAGCCTGTGACAGCAACGTTATCTGTTGCGGCCGTCCACGAAAGATCGATCGCGTTGGTGGTGGAATTGAAAGTTGCCGTAAGGCCCGTCGGCGCGGTTGGTGGCGTCGTGTCACCCACGGGTGTGGGTCCGGCTTCGATGCTGTAACGCGCGAGGGTTAGATCAAAGTTGCTGCGAAAAGATCTGCCAGCTACGACGGCCTTTCCGTCGGATTGAATAGCTAGACCCAGGCCTTCGTCCGTGCCGCCGGCAATGTCATTGGTCTTTACACCATTAAGGCTGCCATCAGAGTTGTAAGACACGATAGCAAAGTCGGGTGGCGTGGCGAACGTCTTGAACGCCGTGCCAGCCACAATGATCTTACCGTCCGGTAAAACGGCCACAGCGTTACCTTGCTCGGTGGCGCTGTCTGGAAAAGGAATGGCGGTTTCTCCACCAGTGCCGAAAGCTGAGTCGAGACTACCGTCCGAGTTATAACGGGCCACAGCAATGTCAGTCGCAACCGGACGAGTCGCGCTATCAGAAGCAGTACCTGCCACAACGAACTTGCCGTCCGGTTGCAGCACTACGGCATTCGCCTTTGCGCCGGCTCCAAAGAAATCGGTGATCTGCTTGCCGCCGGTTCCAAAACCGAAATCAATACTGCCATCTGTGTTGAAGCGCGCGAGTGCGAATCCAATATCGCGATTGGCGCTGTCGTAGGAAGCGCTGCCGACGAGGATAATCTTACCGTCCGGTTGAAGCACCGCGCCGTTCGCCTGGTCGAAGCTGCCGAAGAAATCGAAGACGACTTTGCCACCCTTACCAAAACTACCATCGAGTGTGCCGTTGGAGTTGTAGCGGGCGAGTGCGAAATCAAGACCGCTGCCGGGAAGGTCCGGATTGAAATCAACTGTTCCAGCGACGACGATCTTGCCATCCGGCTGGAGCATGACAGCGCTGGCCGCGGCAAAGTTGCCGCCAAAGCTGGTCGTGAGTGCGCCACCATTGCCGAAGCTCGTGTCAGGACTGCCGTCATTGCGATAGCGAGCTAAAGCGAAGACGCGCGGGGTGCCGCCGCTGCCGCCGAGTTGTGCGAAGCCCGCAACTACGATCATGCCATCCGGTTGAATAGCAATAGCGCTGATTGAATCTACGTTGCGAAAAAAATCTCTTGTAATCTGACCGTTCTTACCGAAGCGTTTGTCGAGCGTGCCGTTCGCGTTGTAACGCGCCACGATAAAGTCCTCGACCGTCTTCGAACTGCTGAAGCTCGAACCGGCGGCAATGATCTGGCCATTCGGCTGAATGGCGACGGCGTTGGCCTGATCGATATTTCCTGCGAAGTCGGTTCTAACAGTGCCGCCCGTCCCGAAGGTCGGGTCGAGATTGCCGGCCGTTGTTTGGGCCTGGCTCACTACTGCGGCTGCCATAGTTAATATGCCGATTATCGCTGCTAAAAAAGTGTGCTTTATCTTCATTGCTGTTTTATCCCTCCCACTGGTTCAAACAGTGCGTAGTCTGCTGCAAAAAATACATTTTTAAAATCTCCTCTGCGGCTCTCGGCGTATCTCTGCGCCCTCTGCGTTAAAGTTGCTTTTTAACGCAGAGAACGCTGAGATACGCCGAGGCCGCAGAGAATGGACCATCGAACTATCTGAGAATGTTGAGAACGGCTGTTCTACCGGTCCCCGCCAGGGTCGCCGTGATGGTGACAGGGTTCTGTCCTCCACCAAGTTGTCCCGTCAAGGTTGTGACCGTAAAGGTCGCCGTGCTCTGCCCAGCAGCCACAGTTACCGTAGCCGGCACCCGCGCTTTCCGTGTATCACTGCTGGTTAGCGTGACAGCCAGGCCGCCCGCCGGCGCTGGACCACTCAACGTCACCGTACCCGTTGAAGGGTTCGGGGCCGTGACGGTAGTCGGGTTCAACGCGAGTGACACAAGTGCGCCCGCGAGTTGAGTTGTTGCAGTGGCGGTATTCGACTTCGCGGACTGGTTAAGCGCTGCATCGAATGCCGCAACCTGATAACTATGGGTTGAATTCACCGCCAGACCCGTGTCAGAGAATGACGTGGTTGTGACAGTGGCGACTTCAGTCGCTCCGCCGTCGCGGAAGACTTTGTAACCCGTTACTGCGAAGTTATCAGTCGAAGCTGTCCAAACCAGGTCAATAGCGGTTGAGCTCGAGCCCGTTGCCGTAAGACCTGTCGGAACAGTCGGCGCCTGGGTGTCATTGCCCAGCGTCGTAGCCGTAGCCGTGTTCGACGCCAGCGATGAATTATTCGCGCCGTCAAAAGCCTTCACCGTATAGCTGTGCGTTGAGCTGATGCCAAGGCCGGTATCGGAGAAGTTGGTTGCCGAAACGGTGGCGATCGGAAGTGATCCGCCGTCGCGGAAGACGTTGTAACCAACGACACCAACATTATCGGTCGAGGCCGTCCACGAGAGATTAATCGTGGTGGAGTTGGATCCAACCGCGACTAGATTAGCTGGTGCGCTCGGCCCTGTCGTATCGGCGGGCGTGTTGGCCGTCGCCGTGTTTGAGAAGCCCGAGAGATTTCCAGCGCCGTCACTCGCGATCACTCGATAACTGTGTGACGAGAGTGGCGTAAGTCCAGTATCAGAGAAAGCTGTTCCAACCACCGAGGCGATCGGCGACGGTAATGTGTCGCGGAAGACCAGGTAATTAGTAACACCGATGTTGTCGGTCGAAGCCGTCCATGAAAGATTGATCGTGGTCGGATTTGGAGCGCCCGCGACCAAGTTCGTTGGAGTCGACGGCGCCGTTAGATCGCACACCGTGGGCTGTACGAAGAAGTTGGTCGCAGTGATTGGCTGCAACGCTGGATTGGCCGGCGGCCAAGGCAGCACAGTGGAGTCGCCATTAAAATTGCCAATCTTGGCGTCCACGTAAGAGAGAATTCGGTTCGAAGCGTTCGATAGCGGGCTCGCCGTAAACGTCGGGTCGTTGTATGGACCAGTCGGGACAGGAGCCTGCGTACGCGGATCGATGATTTCGAACGGGAATGGATCCAGTGGTTGCGCTGTCGCTTCACATTGACCATTGCAGCCGCCCGGACCGAGCCGCCGGTCGAGATTCCAGGGGATACCGGAGAAGCTGAACGGAGTGTCGAGCGCGTTGAGGTCGATCTCTACGAACTCTGGTGGCACGATGCCGCCAAGCCCGATGCCCAACGGAAATAAGTACTCGCCGTTAGTCGCCGCGTTTCCCAGAATATCGATGGTTTTGAGAGTCCCTGTCGCATCAGCAAACTTGCGGCCCGTGCGCGTCATGATCTCGTGCGGAACAGGACTAAGAATACCGAACTGCTCCTCGAAGGTGCCGCCGGCAGGACATGGATTTGAGGCAGCAAATCTCGGATCGGCGCGCAGGTGAGCACAAGGGTCAAGCTTCGGCTTGGTTGCCGGGTTGAGGAAATCCACGTCGTGGCGGATTTTCCAGATGTTGCCGGCAATACCGGCGGCGAGACCATTCTGGCCACAGGTGCCCGCGCCACCAGCATTGTCACAACCCACCACGGTGGCGAGTGGAAACTCATGACGTTGGTTCGCGGTGTCGTAATGAAGCCCCCAGATCATGACGTCTGTGTTCAGGCTGCCGAAGCCGATGAAGAGGGTTCGCGCGCGTTGGTTTTGAAAACCCGGGGCGTCGATTCCCACTTCGTCGAGAAGCAGGTAGTCAGGCTGGCCGGCGACATTTTGGGTGCCGAGCGCACGACCAACCTTGGTGGTGTGCGCTGAGAGGAACCTTACGTTATTGATCGTCTCGAAGTTGCCCTCAGCTTCGACACTGTCTCCGATCTGAATCGGCGCGAAACGTCTCGAGTCGGCGACGATCAAATCAGCCGTCCGGTTCGTGGACGGACAGAGCAAGTCACCGGTGCCGGTGGCTGAGCTCGTTGTCGTGAGCGTCTCAGTAACGTTGCCGTCGCCGTCGATATCGAGAGTATCGATGAACGAACGCGTGACTGTGCTCGGGAGACAACTGGGAACACCAGTCGAGAAAGTGTTTGTATAGTTGTCAGGGTCGAGCCCGAAACGCCGGTCCGGACTACAGTTAACTGTACCGGCAACGCAGCCGGCTCCCTGTTGGACCGTGTGCCGATTAGCGGGATCATTGATACGAACCATGACGCCGGTCGTAGCGCTGTTCAATGTGCCGTTCAGGCGAAAGTAACCATCGGTGTAATTGATGTAGGTGACGTTACCCTTCACCGTGTCAAGACCCTTTTGAATAAAGATATCGCCGGCAATGACGTTTCCGGCGCTGGTCCGATTGGCGTGAATAGTGGCGATGCCGCCTGTCCTGTTGGCGTTACAAACATCGGCTTTCGCAATGCCGCTCTCAGCTCGCTGCAAACATGCAGCAGGCGCCTGAGCGAAAAACTGGTTCAGCGTTAGACGGTTGGCCGGTAAATCCATCAGCAGGTTGCGGGGGATGATGATGTTCTGTCCGCCAACAACGATGACGCCGCCAGACCATGGATCCTTTTGGCTGTTAAGTGTGAGACGCTCGATCTCACCTGTGATAGGGGCCGCCGACGCGGTCTGGGCGTGGGCTGTACCAGCGGGCACGAGCAAGAACGCCAACAACACGAGCAGCACAGCGCTGCTCGCTAATTTAATGTTCCGACAGATACAAGTGGATTGATGGGAAGTCAGCATTCGCGCTGTTCCACTGTTAACTTTGGTGCGGCTCACCTTCATGGGATTCTCCTTATTGGTTAATTCTTCTTCAAGACACACTCAGCCGCGCTGAGGGGCCAATCATTGAGCGATGTGTGATCGACTTAGGATTGGAGATCAGTGGGGGAGACAGACCTCCAGATAGAGCCGGATTAATGCGGCTACTTCCTTCTCGGATTCTTACGGGTTTTAATGCGCTTGAGAGCTATCCCGCTTTAATAAAACAGGATCGACAAAATCGATGAAGGACGTAAGAAAGCTTCTCGAGCGAGACATCCAAGTGCAACGTTCATGCCCAAAGGTGAAATGAGGTTATTCGCCCCAAATCTTTTATTTTTCGTTTGTTGAGGAGAAGAAAAAGTGGTTCATACTGAATCACTGTCGCGTGCGGCTTGTTTCACATTGAATCTCTTTTTGTCCGGTCCAGCGCAACTCTGCGTAGCCTCTGCGTCCTCTGCGCCTCTGCGGTAAAAGACGACGAAAAAGCACGTAACCGCAGAGGCGCAGAGGACGCAGAGATAACGCAGAGAATTATTCTGTAGAGACTTGTGATTCTTTGTTGAGTGCGGCGTGGAGGGTGTGCCACGGAAGGGTGGCGCATTTGACGCGTACCGGAAACTCGCGCACGCCGGCGAAAATCTTCAGGTTGCCGAGACTGTTTTCCTCTGTCTCTTCATTCAGCTCACCCGTAACCATCGAGTGAAACTCCTGAAAGAGGTTCTCAGCTTCTTCCTTGCTCTTTCCTTTCACGGCCTGCGTCATCATGCTCGCGGCTGCTTTCGAGATCGCGCAGCCCGAGCCTTCAAACCCGACTTCCTTCACCGTGTCGTCCTCGAGATTGAGGTAGATAGTGAGTTGATCGCCGCAGAGGGGATTGAAGCCTTCGGCGCTGTGGTTAGCCGTTTCGAGCTTGCGGAAGTTTCGCGGCTTCTTGTTATGGTCGAGGATTACCTGCTGGTAGAGTTCGCTCAGTTCAGACATTAGCTAAATATCTCAATCACACGTTCGATCGTGCGCGCCAGCACATCGATCTCTTCCTTCGTGTTGTAAAAAGCAAACGACGCGCGCGCCGTCGCGGGCACTTTGAACCGTTGCATCACGGGTTGCGCACAGTGATGTCCGGCGCGAACCGCGATGCCTTCCTGATCGAGGATCGTGCCGATGTCGTGCGGGTGAATGTCGTCGATCACGAACGACAACACACTGGCTTTGTTCTTTGCCGTGCCGATGATACGCACGCCTTCAATCGCGGAAACTTTTGCTGTTGCGTAGCGCAGCAGTTCGTGTTCGTAGGCTGCCGCAGCTTCACGGCCGATGCTGTTCAGGTAATCGATCGCGGCTCCGAGTCCGATCTGCGATGCGATTGCGGGCGTGCCTGCTTCGAAACGATTGGGCGGCTCGGCGTACGTGGTCTTCTCGAAGGTGACGGTCTTGATCATGTCGCCACCCCCCTGGAAAGGGTTCATCGTTTCGAGCAGCTCCAGCTTGCCGTAAACGACGCCGCTGCCTGTCGGCGCAAACATCTTGTGACCCGAGAAGACGTAGAAGTCAGCATCGAGATCCTGCATGTCGATCGGCATGTGCGGCGCGGCCTGTGCGCCGTCGATCAGCACGGGCACGCCGTACTTGTGCGCGGTGGCGATCATGTCTTTGATCGGATTGATCGTGCCGAGTGCGTTTGAGACGTGCATCACTGCGACGAGCTTCGTGCGCTCGTTGAGCAGGCCGTCGTACTCATCTATCAGCAACTCGCCCGCGTCGTTCATAGGAATCACGCGCAGGCGCGCGCCTTTTTCTTCGCAGAGCATCTGCCACGGGACGATGTTGGCGTGGTGCTCCATCGCGGAGATGATAATCTCGTCGCCCGCACCGATGAACTTGCGGCCGTAGCTGTGCATCACGAGGTTGATGCCCTCGGTGGCGCCACGCACGAAGATGCATTCGCGCACGTCACGCGCGTTGATGAAGCGCTTTACCTTTTCGCGCGCGCCCTCGTAAGCGGTCGTGGCTTTCTGGCTCAGGTAGTGAACGCCGCGATGGATGTTCGAGTGTTCCTGTTCGAGATAGATGCTGCCGCGATTGATGACGACTTGCGGGACTTGCGACGAGGCGGAGTTGTCGAGATAGATGAGCGGTTTGCCGTTGACTGTTTGTTGCAGGACGGGAAAGTCAGCACGAATGCGTTGTATATCCCAGGCGTCTGAAACAACCGGTTCCCGCGTTGATAATGTTCCGGTACTCAAGGTTCTAACTCCAGGTTGTCTCTGTGCAACCTCTGTGTTCTCTGTGTCTCTGTGGTTTCCTTAACCACAGAGACACAGAGAACACAGAGGTTGCACAGAGAAGAAACTAAGCCTCCAGGCTTGTGTGCAACTGCCGCAGCACGATCTCATCAAGCTGCGCTCTGATCGAGTCGATCTTGATCTTCCCGATCACTTCTTCCGCAAATCCGTACGTGAGCAAACTGCGCCCAAGCTCGGGTCCGATGCCGCGCGCCTCCAGGTAAAACAACTCTTCCGGATCGATCTGACCGACCGCCGCCCCATGCGCACACTTCACATCGTCCGCATAAATCTCTAGTTGCGGCTTCGTATCCACACGCGCTTTATCAGACAGCAAAAGGTTCTTATTCGTCTGCTGCGCATCGGTCTTCTGCGCACCTTCACGAACGAACACTTTGCCGTTGAAGACCGCGCGGCCGTTGCCGTCGAGAATTCCTTTGTACAACTGGTGACTGGTGCAGTGCGCCACCTTGTGATCGATCACCGAGTGCGTGTCACTGTGCTGATCGGAGCCGACCATGTAGAGACCATCGACAGCAGTCTCCGCGCCTTCGTGATCCATCACGACTGAAACATCGTGTCGGGATAACTGTGCGCCGAGATTGATCGACGTCGTATCGTAACGACTCGATCGGCCCAGCTCAGCGGAAGTCGTCGAAACGTGATACGAGTTGTTGCTCTCGCGCTGGACGCGATAGTGCTCGAGTTGTGCGCCGTCTTTCACGACGATCTCTGCAATCGCATTCGTGAAATACTTTCCGCTGTGGCTCGAAACGAAACTCTCGATCAGCGTCGCCGAGCTGTTTTCTTCAGCGACAACGAGCAATCGCGGGAAATTGGCGCCCCCCTCAGCGACGAACGTGATCTGCAACGGTCGTTCGAGTTTTACGTTCTTCGGAATCCACAGAAACACACCGGATTGAATGAAAGCCGTGTTCAGCGCGGTCAGCCCGTTGTTGTGATAGCCGGCATTCCGCGCCAGGTACTTGCGAACGATCTTGTTGTAGCGCGCGTCTTCAACTGCGCTGAATAAATCGATCGCGACCACATCGCCGAGTCCGGTCTTCGTCGATAAGTCTTCGCGCAGGAAACCATCAACAACGACGAGATGAGTCTCAGCCGTTTCCGGATACCCCTCGACTTCACGTGCGTCAGTGGACCCAACCGTAACGGGCACAAACTCTTCTTTCGCGAGCGTCGCAAGATTCGTGTACTTCCAGTCTTCTTCTTTGACTGGCGGAAAACCAAGCTGCTCGAAACGATCCATCGCGCTGTTGCGCACGAGGTCGAGCCACGCCGCGGTGGGACGCACGGAACGAAACGCCGCTTGATAACTATTTTCTGACTTGACGAGTTCAGTAACCATTACTAGTTCGCCGGCGCGCCCGCTCCTTTGTCTACAGTCCTGATCCAATCGTATCCCTTCGCTTCGAGCTCGAGCGCGAGCTCTTTGCCGCCTTCGCGAGCGATGAGGCCATCGGCCAGCACGTGCACGAAATGTGGAACAATGTAGTTCAAGAGTCGCTGATAGTGCGTAACGACGATGATTGCGTTCTCGGGCGTGAATAGTTGATTCACTCCGTTCGCTACGACACGCAATGCGTCGATGTCGAGACCTGAATCAGTCTCATCTAGCACGGCAAGCTTTGGCTCGAGCACGGCCATCTGCAGGATCTCGTTGCGCTTCTTCTCGCCGCCCGAGAAGCCTTCGTTGACCGAGCGCGTCATGAAGCTCGCATCCATCTCGACCACTTTCGCGCGCTCTTTCAGCAGATCCTTGAACTCGAGTGGATCGAGCTCTTCCTCGCCGAGATGCTTGCGCTTCTCGTTGTAAGCAAGCCGCAGAAACTGCGCATTCGAAACGCCCGGCACCTCGATCGGATATTGAAACGCCATGAACACGCCTTCGCGCGCACGCTCGTCCGGCGCCATCTCGAGAAGATTGCGCCCCTCGTAAATAATCTCGCCGCCAGTCACTTCATACTGCGGATGTCCCGCGAGCACTTTCGCAAGCGTCGACTTCCCGGAACCATTCGGTCCCATGATCGCGTGAATCTCGCCTTTGTTAACTGTCAGGTTGATGCCCTTGAGGATCTCTCTGCCTTCAATCCCTGCACGTAAATTTTTAATCTCTAACATTCGTTAACCTACGCTGCCTTCCAACTTGAGTCCCAACAATCTTGTCGCTTCAACCGCAAACTCCATCGGCAACTGCAGGAACACATCCTTACAGAAACCATTGATGATCAGCGACACCGCGTCTTCCTGCGAAATCCCGCGCTGCTGCAAGTAGAACAACTGCTCTTCGCTGATCTTCGAGGTTGACGCTTCATGCTCGACACTCGAGCTGTTGTTCATCACTTCGATATACGGGAACGTGTTCGCGCCGCACGTCGATCCAATCAGCATCGAGTCACACTGCGTGTAATTCCGTGCGCCCTCGGCCTTCGGCATCACCTTCACGAGACCGCGATAACTGTTGTTCGACTTCCCTGCCGCGATGCCCTTCGAGATGATCGTCGAGCGCGTGTTCTTGCCGAGGTGAATCATCTTCGTGCCCGTGTCGGCCTGTTGCGCGTGATTCGTCAGCGCTACCGAGTAAAACTCTCCGATCGAGTTGTCGCCCTGGAGAATGCACGACGGATACTTCCACGTGATCGCCGATCCGGTTTCGACCTGCGTCCAGGAGATCTTCGAGTTCTTGCCGGCGCATTTGCCACGCTTGGTTACGAAGTTGTAAATGCCGCCGCGTCCTTCTTCGTCACCGGCGTACCAGTTTTGCACGGTCGAGTATTTGATCTGTGCATCGTCGAGTGCGATGAGCTCGACGACCGCCGCATGAAGCTGGTTCTTGTCAAACTTCGGCGCAGTGCAGCCTTCGAGATACGAAACGTGCGAGCCTTCTTCAGCAACGATGAGGGTGCGCTCAAACTGGCCTGACTCCGAGTTGTTGATGCGGAAGTAAGTCGAGAGCTCCATCGGGCAGCGCACACCTTTCGGAATGAAGCAGAAACTTCCATCCGAGAAGACCGCGCTGTTCAGCGCCGCGAAGTAGTTGTCGTTAGTCGGCACAACCGATCCGAGATACTTCTTCACGAGCTCCGGATAGTCTCTGATCGCTTCCGTAAACGAACAGAAGATCACGCCAACCTTCTTGAGTTTCTCTTTGTAAGTTGTCGCCACCGAGACTGAGTCAAACACTGCATCGACTGCGACACCCGCGAGCTGCTTCTGCTCCGTCAATGGAATGCCGAGTTTCTCGAAGGTGCGCAGCAGCTCCGGATCGACTTCGTCCAGGCTGGCTTTCGTCACTTTCTGTTTCGGCGCGCTGTAATAGATGACGTCCTGGTAATCAATCTTCGGATAGGTAAGGTTGGGCCAGTGCTTCGGCTCCGTCATCGTCAGCCAGTGGCGATAAGCCTTCAGACGAAACTCCAGCATCCACTCCGGCTCGTTCTTCTTTTCGACGATCAGACGAATGGTGTCTTCGGTCAAGCCGCGCGGAATCATGTCCGACTCGATGTCGGTTACGAAGCCGTATTTGTATTCTTGTTTGGCTAAAAGTTCTGCTGTACTCATGACTAAACTCGATTATCTTTCTGCCTGGCTCCCTGAATCTGGTGCAGCGCCGCGTCGACGTTTGCTTCCGTTCCCAATAGCTGCGAAAGCGTGATCTCCCCGAGCGCGTTATCGACAATCTGGTGCAGCTCGACGATCACCGGACGAATGCCGCAGTCGCCCGTGTGTACGCACGCATCGAGGACGCCCGCGTAGCTCTTGCAATGCGACTCGGCTGGCTCGCCTTCGAGGACGCGTATTACCTGGTTCAAACGGATCTCGGAGGCTGGACGCTGTAGCGAGTAGCCGCCCTTGATGCCGCGAGTGGAATTCACGAGTCCGGCTTTGGTCAAAATCCACATCAGCTTGCCGGCGTTCGCGGTCGAGATTCCTTCGAGGCGGGCAAGCTGCGGCAACGTTAGCGACTCGCCCAACGTCTCCGCGCGGGCTAGCTGCAACAGACAGCGCAGGCCATATTCCTCTTGAGCTGAGATCTTCATTACACGTCTAAATGATTAACCTGACGCATCTTAAGCTAATCCTTACTTTTTAGTCAAGATTAGCCACAAAGAGACTAGGATTCAACTGTAGGGGTGGCCCTCCGTGGCCACCCGCTTGAGTATGACAAACGGGGTGGCCACGGAGGGCCACCCCTACAGTTGAATCCTAGTCACAATTTGAAGTCGAAGTCGATGTATCCGGCGAAGCGGACTGGTCTGTTGTTCACGAGGGATGGCGGGAACGTCCAGCCGCGCGCGGCTTCTTCGGCCGCCTTCCGCAGCAATGTCGGACCTTCTGAGTTTGTCACCCAGATCTTTCCGTTTTCATCGATGATGGCAAATACACGCACAGTGCCGGTCACGTTATGTGTCTTTGCTTGCGACGGATAAACCGGAGTGATGCGCTTTGTTTCGCGGCCACTGAGCGAGCCGGTGCTGACTAACTGTGGCTCTGGTCCGGACGTAGCCGGCGCTGGAACCGAATTCTGTGCCGCATCATCAGTCGTAGTTGTCTTTGGTGCGGTGGTGAACGGGTTTGGAATTCTGTTAGTGACCGCGTCGAGTGCGGGCGAGCGTCCGAGTGACGCCACCTGAATCTGCGACGACGCCATCTTTTCTCGCGCCGCCGAATACTCCGTCTGCCACTTCGTACGATCCTCTTCGTTTCTCGCGAGCGACAAACGAATGCCAAGCACGTCTTCCTGTAGCGCGAGTGCGTCGTAAGAGCGGCCCTGTTCGGTGGAGATTTCTTTCGCCTGTGCGATCAGTCTTTCGAGCAGCGCGCGCACGCGGTCGAGATCGGCATTGGCTTCAGCGGGCAGATTGGAGTCGCTGGGATTGATACCGTAACTGCGATATCGAAGGAGGTGGGCGCGAATGCCATTGACTGTCTGGCCTGCGGTGGCGAAATAAGTGCGAATAGACTCGTCTTTTTGCGCCGCGCGCGTTGTGAACGCCTCCTCGAGCAACGCCTGCGGGCGACCGTAATTCCCCTCTTCCAGGTAAATTCCGAGCAACATCAGGGTCGTGACGTTACGGAGGGTTACGTCGCTTGCCGAGGCGCGAACGTTTTCGAGCTCGGTCGCGGCGGCCTGGAGCTGGTGCACGGCGGCAAGCGCACGGGCATGCTCAATACGCGTGAAAACCGGGTTGGCTGACGCATCTTCACTGGAGCCAGACGACTGACCTGTGGCGAAAACGGCTGTAATTAGAATAAGAACTGTCGGGATGAATGCATGAATGTAGGATCTGAAATAGGAAAAAGAACTCAAATTGTTGGCTCCTGAAATACGAAAGCGAGCCGATGCCCGCTAGAGTTGGTATCAATTTGACGAAGGCATTATGGCCGCAAACTGGCCAATGAGGCAAGAGGGCTCATCCACAGATTGCACAGATTACTAAAATATCTTCGTAATCTGTGGATAAACAAAGCTTTTTACTGGTAAGCCAACCGGCTGCCGACGAAGTCAAAAATCCGGTCAGGCATCTTCATCTGCTCCCACGCGCCCATACCGGCCGTTATCGCGAGAGGCCACAGAATAACTAAACTCACCGCCCCGACCGCAGCTTTATCAATCCACTTTCCGGCGCCAATCTCAACGGTAAGCGTGTCAGCATTGTGGTGAAACAGGATGTTGAGAGACGTAGCCATGCCTACCAGATCGCGCCAGCCGCCGCGCTTTTTGATCTGAATCAGCAGACTCTGATCGTCCGCACTCACTTGTTGCGTATCGAAGCCCTGCGAGTCGAGCCAGCCCTTAACGTCCTGAATCAGCCGAACAGCGTCCTCCTCAGGGCACGTGTATCGACGGCTCGTCGATCCGGGAATTTTTTGGACATGGTCGCCGTCGGATGGAGCGGGAATGAAATCGCCGGCTTGCTGCCTGAGCGGCGCACCACATTTCTGGCAGAAACGATATTCCGCTTGCACCGAATTATGGCAATGCGGGCATTGATTGGGTCCCGCGACGGGATTGCTCACCTCCGGCTTCTTGATTCCGGCCGACGCTAGACCGGAGCCAACAGGCGCAGCCTTTTTCCGGAGCTGCATGGCAGCCTTCTCATCGAGACTCTTGAGCGCTGCATCAACCTTGACCGCTACCTTAGCCAACAGATCGTCGCGGCGTTTCAGACTCAACAACAGCTCGCGCACCTCAGCAGGGGAACGGCCTTCTTCCATCGCCTCTTCGAGTTCCAGAAACAGTAGACTCTGTTCCTGCGCACCCAGTGTCTCATGGAAATCGATTCGTTCTTTGAGAGTACCGAGATATGAAACGGGAACTGCCGGCGGAGGCGGGAGCGGCTCTGGCAACGGCGCGCATGCGGGCGTGGCATTGAGCGCCTTCAACAACCTGAATGCCGCACTCTTGTCGCGCGAACGATAATCGGTGACCTGGATTTCATGGAGTGGAGCAGATAAGAGGTTGAGATTGATGCCGTCTGCTACTAAAACCGGAAGAATAGGCTTGCCGAGTCCGCAAACATAGGCCAACTCGCTCCTGCACGCCTCCGACTCCCACGATTCCTTCGAAAGCGCGAATATAAAGATCTCACAATCGCGGATATTGGCGAGAATATTATCCCACCAACGCTGGCCGCCGGTCAGCGTCTGGTCATGCCACGCAGTCATCCCAACCGCCTGCAGGTCCTCGACCAGTTGGTTGACCACGTCAAGATTAGTTCGACTGTAACTGACGAAGACCTTTCTCATGGACATCCCTCTTTACTGAGCGCGGGGCGATCGGAGCGGCCTAAGTTTCGGTACGGGAGTATACACCAGCGTAGCGCTTAGTTTATCTTCAAAAAGTTTAGTCAGATAGGCCAGTGGTAGAATGCTCCTATGGATCCGTTACCGGGAAATGATTTGATTGTTATGGGTGTCGAGGATTTGCTGCATCAACGACACACAATTCCGGCGCTGTTAGTGGCGATTGGTGCACCCAAGCTTCGCAGCCTTGGTCTGGAGGTCCCGGAAAATCTACCCTCAACTCCCGAGCATCGCCTTTACGATCTGCTGGCTGATTCGGATCCCGATTCAGCCCACTCCAAATACAACGCCTTGATTCGACGGCTCGTCAGCTTCGAGCGAGCAATGGCATGCGTGAGAAAGTAAGTGCAGAAGCAATCGAGCGCTTCATGAAAGCACTCGGCCGTACAGGTAGAACAAACGCTCGCATCTATTTTGTTGGCGGCGTGAGCGCAGTGCTACTCGGGTGGCGAGAAAGCACGATCGATATCGACTTAAAACTGGTTCCGGAAGCGAATGAGATTCTCAAAGCGCTACCCGATTTAAAGGAGCGCCTCCAAATCAACGTAGAGCTTGCTTCGCCCGACAATTTTATTCCGCCACTACCAGGATGGGAGGAGCGCAGTGGTTTCATAGCGCGCCAAGGTGGAATTGATTTTTTTCATTATGATTTTTACGCCCAGGCACTCGCGAAGATCGAGCGGGGTCACAGCATTGATCTGCTTGACGTCCGGCAAATGATCGACCGTGGACTGGTGGAACCCTCTCGACTGCTGGATTACTTTTCGCGTATCGAGGATCAACTCTATAAGTATCCGGCGATTGACGCGAAATCATTCCGTCACGCGGTGGAGAAGTTCGTACAAATCCTTTAACAGGATTTGTCGGACGACTTAGGGTGAGCTCGTCGTGCTGAGGCTTTTGATGATTTTGTCGCGGAAGATGCGGGCGTCGGATTTAATGGTGGTTTCGTTGAGGGTTAATAGTCGCTTGTTGCGCATGACGATGCGGCCGTTGATGACGACGGTTTCGACGTCGGCGGCTTTGGTGGCGTAGACCAGATCGGAGTAGACGTTGTAGAGCGGAATTTGATTGAGAGTGTCGCGATCGATAACTAAAAGATCTGCGCGCTTGCCGTTTTCGAGCGAGCCGATCTCTCTCTCGAGATGGAGCGCCTGGGCGCCGCGGATCGTCGCAAGCTCAAATGCTTCCTGCGCTGAGATCACTTTCGGATCGCCGGTGAACACTTTGTGCAGCTTCGCAACCGTGTCCATCTCTTCCCACATGTTCAGGTCGTTGTTCGAGGCCGCTCCGTCCGTTCCCAAACCGATAAAGAGCTTCTCCGTCAACATCCGGGGAACAGGAGCGACGCCCGATGCGAGCTTCATGTTCGACTGCGGATTGTGAACTACGCCCACGCCACGACGTTTCAGAATCGCGATGTCAGTTCCCTGCGGCCAGACCATGTGCGCCGCGATCACGCGCTCATTCAGGAAGCCAATGCGTTCGAGATACGCAACCGGGCTCGCGCCTTTCGCTTTCACGCTATCATCGACTTCGCGCTTCGTCTCGGAAATGTGAGTCACGATCGGCGCGCCAGTGCGATCGGAAAACGCGCGCGCCGCTTTCAGATGTTCTTCTGAGACTGTGTACGGAGCGTGAGGCGCGATCGCCGCGACGATCAGGTCGTGTCCCTTCCAGCGCGCCACAAACTTCTCGACGTAAGCCATGCCTTCGGCGTTCGTCTTGTTGTCAGCGACAGGAAAGTCAATGATGGTTTCACCAAGCACACCACGAACACCCGCTTTCGCAGTCTCATCCGCGATCGCGTCTTCGAAGTAATACATGTCGCAGTAGGTCGTCGTCCCCCCGCGAATCATCTCCGCCAGACCGAGACGAGCCCCGACACGCACAAACTCTTCCGTGACGTTCTTCGCTTCCGCCGGGAAGATGTACTTCGTCAACCACTCCTGCAAGTCGAGATCATCCGCCAGACCACGAAACAGGACCATGGGGACATGCGTGTGGCCATTAATTAGACCGGGTGTAATTACCTTGCCCGCTGCGTTGATCTTCTGACGTGACGTGTATCGAGATTCAATGTCGGCGCGCGGACCGATCGCGACGATGCGGCCCTGCGAAACCGCGATGCCGCCGTCTTCGATAACACGACGCGTCTGGTCCATCGTCACAATCGTGCCACCGAGTACGAGAAGCTCGGCAGGTTGCCGGCGAGTCTGGGCGGTGGCGTTTGAAAGCGTGGTCATTAAAATCAGGGCAACACAGATTACGGCGGATTTGCTCACGGATTGCTTCTCTTTAAGAATTTGGCGTCAAATGCGTGTGGTAATAACTCGGTCATATGAAATTCCTCGCTCTTGCCGGCGAGGTTTGCGAACACGATGTTGGCGTTGCGCGCAAACTCCCAGATGATCTGGCGACACGTTCCACACGGCGGCGTCAGTGTCTCAGTGTCTGCGACCACCGCCAGATCCGTGAACTGCCGTTCACCTTCCGACAACGCCTTCCAGATCGCGACGCGCTCGGCGCAAACCGTCAAACCATAACTCGCACTCTCGACATTGCAGCCGGTGTAAACCTTGCCGTCCGCGGTCCGCACCGCCGCACCGACTTGAAAATTTGAAAACGGCGCCACTGATTGCAAGCGCGCGCGCTTCGCCGCTTCAATCAGCGACTCGATATCTTCGCTCAAAGTTGACCTCCAACAGTTGATACAGCACTGGCCAGCCTCTCGCGAATTTTCAAGCTCAACAGATCGATACTAACGAGATTATGACCACCTTCAGGGATGATTACGTCTGCATGACGTTTGGACGGCTCGACAAACTGCATGTGCATCGGCCGAACCGTTCCTATGTATTGTTCGATAACTGACTCCACGGTGCGCCCGCGCTCCGCCAGATCGCGACGCAGGCGGCGAATGAAACGAATGTCGTCGGGCGTGTCGACGAAAACCTTTATGTCCATCTGCTCGAGCAGGCGCGGCTCGGCGAAGATCAGGATGCCTTCGACGATGACGATCGGCTTGGGCGCGACGGTGCGCGTCTCGTTTAGACGCGAGTTGGTTTTGAAGTCGTAAAGCGGCAGCTCGATCGGCTCGCCTGACTTGAGTCGACGCACGTGATTGACGAGTAACTCATTGTCGAGCGCATCGGGATGATCGAAGTTGGCGACGCCGCGGTAATCGAGCGGCAGATCGGTGACGTTGCGGTAGTAAGAGTCTTGCTGGATGAAAACTACTTCGCTGGCGCTGACCGATTCAAGGATGCGATTGGCGACTGTGGTTTTGCCCGAGCCCGTTCCGCCTGAGATACCGATGATCATGATCGAAAATAAATTCAGCTAGCGTTGAGTCAAAGTCAGTTTTAGACAGGATTAACAAGAATCTACAGGATATACAAGATAGTTCCTGTTAATCCTGTGTAATCTTGTAAATCCTGTCTAAACTACTCTGCGATTGATTGCGCCAATCACTCGTCGAAGCAGCTCCGCAAACGTCTCACGCACGCGATCGCCGGTCGCCATCACCTCTTCGTGATTGATTGGCTCGTCACTGATTCCCGCGGCCATGTTGGTGATGCAGGAGATGCCCAGCACTTCGAGGCCCATGTGACGCGCCACGATCGCCTCCGGCACGGTGCTCATCCCGACAGCATCAGCGCCGAGGTTTCGCAGCAAGTGGATCTCGGCAGGCGTCTCGTAGCTTGGGCCAGACAGCGCGCCGTAAATCCCGCGCCGCACTTCCACACCGATTGCCTTCGCTTCATCGATAACCAACTCCTGCAACTCATGCGAGTAGACGGCCGACATGTCAGGGAAGCGTGGTCCAAACCGCTCATCGTTGGCGCCGCGCAACGGATTAACGCCCATCAGGTTGAGATGATCGCTGATAACCATCAACGCTCCCTGCGTTAGCTGCACGTTGATACCGCCGGCGGCGTTCGTGAGCACGATTGTTTTGACGCCGAGCAAACCGAAAGTGCGGACCGCGAACGTGACTTCTTCGAGTGAGTAGCCTTCGTAGTAATGAACGCGCCCCTGCATCGCCAGCACAGGCACGCTGTCGATCTTGCCGATCACGAGACGCCCGGCGTGGCCCTGCGCAGTCGAGCGCACGAAACCCGGAATGTCCTCGTAAGGAATGCTGACAGCTTCTTCGAAGTCGTCAGCGAATCCGCCGAGTCCACTACCGAGCACGAGTGCGATGCGCGGCTCGATACTGATTCGCGATCGGATAACCCTGGTAGCGTGTTCGGCGCGTTCGTAAAGACCAGTACTTGCCATTCGCTCAACCATTTTACTTCTCTTTCTGATACGGAATACCGAGCGCGCGCGGTGGCCGGGACGATCCAATAAAGCCCGCCAGCACCACAATGGTCAAGACGTACGGCACCATTTGAATGAACTGCACCGGAATATCTTCGCCCGACGGTAACTTAACAACTCCCTGCATCCGGATCGAAATAGCCTCAGTGAGCCCGAAGAAAAGACACGCCAACAGCGTCGGCACCGGGCGCCACTTACCAAAGATCAAAGCGGCGAGTGCGATAAAGCCGCGACCCGCAGTCATGTTTCGTGCAAACAACGACGACTGCCCAATCGAAAGATACGCTCCCGCGAGTCCTGCGAGAACGCCCGCAAGCAGCACACCCGAATACCTGATCTTACTCACGCTGACACCTGCTGCGTCCGCGGCCTCCGGATTCTCGCCCACGGATCTGAGTCGCAGTCCGAAAGGCGTCTTGTAAACAACGTACCAAATGACCGCGACGAGCACGAGTATCGCGATCGCAATTATGACTGGCGACTGCGGCAGCAGATGGTCCTTCGGAATCTGCGGCGTCGAACCAGACGACAGGAAGAACGCGCCACTCAGAAATCCCGGCATACCGATCATCAGGATATTGATCGCAGCGCCACTCACCACCTGATCGGCTTTGAACTTGATACAACTCACTGCGTAGATCGCTGCGATGAACAATCCCGCAAGCATGCCCGCAAGCAATCCGGCCCACGGACTCGCGTTGCCGAGCCCGAGACTCTTGTCAGCAGCGTAAGTCACAGCGGCTGCGGTAAACGCTCCGGCGAGCATCTTTCCCTCGAGCGCGATATTGATTACGCCCGAGCGCTCTGAAAACAGACCACCAAGCGCAGCCAGCACCAGGGGGGTAGACAGCCGGATCGTGGAAGCGATGAGTGAGAGAGTGAAAATGTCTCGCATGGGTTTACGCTCGCAAACGTTCCATCGATGCTCTTCGTTGCAAGAGCCATTTGAAAAATGCTTCAGCAGCAACGAACAAAATAATGATGCCCTGCAGTACCTGGACGATGTCCTTTGTCACGTGCTCCGAGAAACCGTCGACGTAGATGCCGCCGTGTTGTAGGGCGGCAAACAACAACGCCGCGAGAATCACGCCGACCGGATGATTGCGGCCGAGTAGTGCGACAGCGATGCCGGTGAATCCGTAGTTGTCTGAGAAGCCGTCGTAATACCGATGACGATTACCGAGCACTTCATTGATGCCGACCATGCCCGCCAGCGCGCCCGACACCGCCATCGCGATAATGATTTGTCTGCCAATCGAGATGCCGCCATATTCTGCGGCGAAGGGATTGCTGCCCGTGGCGCGGATCTCGTAACCCCACTTTGTGCGCCAGAGGAAAAGATAGACCAGCAAACAACAAAGCAGCGCGAGCAGAAACGCGACATTCAAGGGAATGCGCTCCGGAAAGCCGGGGATGAATTTACCAAGCGGCGGAATGTATGCGTTTTGGCCGATCGGCGCCGTTTGCAGAATCGGATCGCCTCGTTCTTTGTAGTGATACTGCGTGAAGTAACTGACAAGCGCCACCGCGATGAAGTTCAACATGATCGTGTTGATGACTTCATGCGAGCCAAACCTGGCTTTCAAAACACCCGGAATCGCGGCCCAAAACGCGCCGCTCAGAATTGCCGCCGCGCAGCAAAACGGGATCAGGATCCAGGGTGATAAGTTGGCAAACTTGATCCCGACCCAAGCGGTCGCGAATGCGGCGATGTAGAGCTGTCCTTCGGCGCCGATGTTAAAGAGACCGCAGCGAAAGCCGACGAGAACGGCGAGTCCGGTGAAGATCAGCGGTGTGGCCTGAAAGAGTGTGTAGCCGATTCCGTCGGGCCACGACAGGGCGCTGCCGAGTAACAGACCGTACGCCTGAAACGGATTATCACCAACGATGAGAATGAGAATGCCGCCGACGATGAAGGCAGCGACCACCGCTATCAGGGGAAACAGTAGCTCACGCGCGAGTTTCGTCATATCGAGCAGGTGTCCACAGATTACACCGAATTAATCTGCGAAATCTGTGGATGGGTTTAATGTCCGCGGGTCATTAACAAACCGATTTCTTCGAGCGTCGCGACTTTCGGATCGACCTCGCCCGCGATCTTTCCGTCATGAATGATCAGCAAACGATCGGAAAGACTCGTCACCTCTTCGAGCTCAGCGGACACGAGCAGGATCGCGCACCCGTTGTCACGCAAACTCACTAGCTGACGATGTATGAACTCGATCGCACCGATGTCGACGCCGCGCGTTGGTTGCGACACGAGCAGAAGCTTCGGCGCGACGTGATATTCACGACCGATGATCAGCTTCTGCTGGTTACCGCCCGACAGCGCGCGCGCAGGCAATGCCGCGTTTGGTGGACGAACGTCAAAGCCTTGAATGATCTCCGCGGCGCGTCGCTGTACGGCGTTCTCGTCAATCAGCACTCCGGCGATGGGCGGGCGATAGTGAACACCGAGTATCGAGTTTTCCGCGAGACTGAAATCGAGCAACAGTCCGCGTCGATGACGATCTTCGGGGATGTGTGCGATGCCGAGCTCACGCCGCACGCGCGCGCCGAGAGATTTGAGATCCCGGCCCTCGAGGTTGATCGCGCCGCTGATCCGCGTTGGATCCACCAGCCCCGCGAGGGCTTCGATCAGCTCACTCTGCCCGTTGCCTTCAACCCCCGCGATGCCGACGATCTCACCACGACGAACTTCAAACGACACTCCGTTAACGCGCTTCGCTCCGGCTATATCAACAATTGAAAGATCTTTGACTTCGAGCTCCGTTTCGCCGATCTTCGGCTCAGGCTTCTCCACGCGCAGCAACACTTCACGGCCGACCATCAATCGCGCCAGCTCGGCGGCGTTCGTGTCTTTCGTTTGTACTCGTCCAACTACGCGACCGTCACGCATCACTGTGACCTCATCCGAGATCGCAAGCACTTCCGAAAGCTTGTGAGTGATGATGATTACTGTCTTGCCCTGCCCGCGCATGCGACGCAGGATCACGAAAAACTCTTCGACTTCCAGAGGCGTCAACACTGCCGTGGGCTCGTCGAGAATCAATAGCTTCGCATGACGGTAGAGCGCCTTCAACAACTCGACACGCTGTTGCTGGCCCACTGATAAATGCTCGATCGGTTCGTTGGGATTAACGGCGAGCTTGAATTCTTCCGAGAGCTGTCTGATCTGTGCTGCGGCGCTTTTGAGATCGAGTGCGACGACGCTGCCAGGTTCGGCGCCGAGAATGATGTTCTCCGCGACAGTCATCGTCTCGACCAGCATGAAGTGCTGGTGGACCATGCCGATGCCGAGTGCGATCGCGTCGTGAGGAGACTTGATGTCCTGAACCTGGCCATTGACGAGGATCTCGCCACTGTCCGGGGTGTAGAACCCGTAGGCGATACGCATCGCCGTCGACTTTCCCGCACCATTCTCGCCGACGATGGCGTGGATCGTCCCGGGCTTAACGACGATGTCGACGTGATCGTTGGCGAGTACATCGCCGAATCTTTTGGTTATCTGTCGGAGTTCGAGCATTAAGAGCCCATCGCGTCCGTGACCTTGATCTCACCCGCGATAATCTTCTTTTTTGCTTCTTCTGCTAACTGTCTAGATTCCGGCGAGACGAGATCTTGATTGTTCTCGTCCATCGCGTAGCCGACGCCGTCTTTGTCCAGGCCAAAGACGTGGATGCCCGGTGAGAAGCGGTGGTTCACAACGTCTGTAACGATGTCGTAGACCGCATTGTCAACACGCTTAACCATGCTCGTGAGAACAAAGCCCGGCTTCACCATGTTTTGATTTGAATCCACACCGATCACGAAATGCGTCGCACGACCGTTCTGTTTGCCTTGTTGCTCGACGGCGTCGAAAGCTCCGAGCCCTGAGTTACCGGCCGCAGTGAAGATCACGTCAGCGCCTTTGCCGATCTGCGCGAGCGAAAGCTCTTTGCCTTTGCCGGGATTGTTCCACGCACCGTCAGTGACGCCCACGTAATTTTCGATCACCTGGATATTTGGATTGACTGATTTCGCGCCTTCCTCGTAGCCTTTCGCGAAACGATGAATCAGGCCGATGTCCATGCCGCCGAGAAAACCGATCGTGCCGGTCTTCGAAGCCTTCGCCGCCAGTATGCCGACGAGATAGGAGCCTTCGTGCTCCTTAAAGATCAAAGAGGCGACGTTTGGTAACTTGCTGACGCCGTCGATGATTGCAAACTGGATATGCGGATAATCTTTCGCCACATGCTCCATGATTGGGGCCTGTGCGAAACCGACGCCGATGATCAGGTCGAAATTGCGTTCGGCGAAGGCGCGCATTGCGGGCTCGATGGCGTTTGGCGTGCCGGGCTCGATGTCGCGCAGCACAATCGGAAGATCCCTGGCGGCGCGCTGCACGCCTTCCCACGCAGCCGCGTTGAACGATCGATCGTCTTTACCGCCGATATCGAAGACGATGCCGACCTTGATCTTCGACTTGTCTTCAGCGGCGGAGGTACCACCACAGCCTGAAATAAACAGAGCTACTAAACAAAGGACGACTGCAAGTAGATATTTCATTCGTTGACAATCTCCTTGACTAACTTCGGCGTCTCGTTCGGTGGTGCGTCTGCGATCCGGTAAGACGCCTGAATACGTCGCGCCGCTTCGGCAGCAGTCGTGGCGTCGGCGCAGTACACAATTCCGATCGCGTCGCCCGCGCGGACCTCGTCTCCCAGTTTCAACTCGGAAGTAAAACCAACCGTGGGATCCACTGTGTCTTCGATGCGCACGCGCCCGCCGCCGATTGCCGCGATCGCGTGACCAATCTCCGTGGTGTCGACTCTCGTAATGAAGCCGGAGCGCGGGGATTCTACCTTAACGGTTTCGCTTACCAAAGGCAGAAACTTGCTCGGCGCATCGCATACACGCGGGTCACCGCCCTGCGCCTCGATGTTACTTCGCAAACACTCGAGCGCCTGACCGGACGCGAGCACGTCGTTCAAACGCGCATGCGCCGCTTCGATCGTCCGGTCGACATTCGCCAGCATCAGCATGTGGGCGCACAACTCGAGGGATAGATCGAGCACCGGTCGCGCAGCTTCGTTTGCTTCACCACGCAGTATGTTGATGCACTCCTCGATTTCGAGCGAGTTACCGACCGCGGCGCCGAGCGGCTGGTTCATGTCAGTCAAGAGGGCGCGCGTCTTGATGCCGCACGAGTTGCCGGTGCTCACGAGCGCATGCGCCAATTCTTCTGCACGCGCTTCTTCACGCATGAACGCGCCGTTGCCGACCTTGACGTCGATGATCATTGCATCGAGACCGGCGGCGCCTTTCTTCGAGATGATCGACGCGACGATCAACGGTATCGCTTCGACAGTCGCGGTCGCGTCGCGCAGCGCGTACATCTTCTTGTCCGCCGGCGCGAGCTCGGCAGTCTGCCCAGCCATCGCATAACCCACCTTGTCGAGAACTTTTTTAAACTCAGTCGCACTGAGCGCGACACGATATCCCGGAATCGACTCGAGCTTATCGAGCGTGCCGCCAGTGTGGCCCAGTCCACGACCTGAGATCATCGGCACGCAAACACCACAGGCCGCGACGAGCGGAGCGATGATGATCGAAGTCTTATCACCGACACCGCCGGTCGAGTGCTTGTCGGCTTTTGGTTTAGGAATGTCTGAGAAGTCGAGAATGTTGCCGGAGTTGAGCATGGCTTCGGTCAGAGCCTGCTGCTCAGACCCGTCCATGCCGTTCAGGTAAATGGCCATGAGGAGCGCGCTGACCTGATAGTCGGCAATGCGGCCGCTGGTGACGCCGGCGATGAAGAAATCGATCTCTTCACGCGATAAACTCAGCCCGTCTCTCTTTTTTCTTATGACGTCCTGTGGTCTCAAGCTGTTTCCTTACCTACTCTCCATAAGAACAGCGGCCTGAGCGGTCACAGCTAACCCTTGCCCCACCGCATCGACTCCTTCGCCCGTCTTCGCTTTAACACTCACGCAAGCTGCGTCGATTCCGAGAACACCCGCGATGTTTTGGCGCATCGTGTCGACGTAGTCCCTGAGTTTTGGCCTTTCGAGCAAAATTGTCGAGTCAACATTCACAACGTGAAGACTGCGTTCGCGCGCCAACCACATCACGCGCGACAGCAGGTCGAGACTATTCGCGTTACTCCACTGTGGATCCTTGTCGGGAAAATGAACTCCGATATCGCCCTCGCAGAGCGCACCGAGAATCGCATCCGCTATCGCATGTGCGAGCGCATCCGCATCCGAGTGTCCCTCCGCCCCACGATCGGAAACAATTTTCACTCCGCCCAGGATCAGCTCCCGTCCCTCAACCAGCCGGTGCGTATCAGTCCCTATTCCGATCCGTAACATTCAGTTTTTATCCACAGATTACACAGATTCTCTTTGTCAGAAATCTGTGTTATCTGCGTAATCTGTGGACACCTTTAAAATCGCTTCCGCAATTCCGAGATCTTCAACTGTCGTTATCTTAATATTCCGCGCGCTTCCCTCGACAATGCTTACTGCATGTCCGAGTTGTTCCACAAGCGCGCTCTCGTCAGTCAACGACGGATCATTTACATCAGCCCGTAGGTACGCGTCGCGCAGCAACTCGTAACGAAAGCACTGCGGCGTCAAAGCTCTGCGTAATCCGCTACGGTCCAATGTCTGCACTACCCGGCCGTCCTTGATCTGCTTGATCGTGTCAGTAATCGGAGCGACGAGGATCGCAGCGCCATCAGTCTGCGCAGCAGCAACTGTCGTCTCGATCTCCTCAACAGTCACAAACGGCCGCACACCATCGTGTACTGCAACGATCTCAGCAGTCGCGGCCCGGATCGCCATCAACCCACGCTTCACAGAATCAGCGCGCGTCACGCCACCCGGAACAACACGCGCCATCTTCCGCAGTCCAAACTTCGCAGCGAGCGAAAGGAAGCCCGCAGACTCGGCTGCGGGCAGTACCACAATCACCTCGTTAATACTCTCACACTGCTCAAAAACCTTGAGCGTGTGAATGATTACCGGCGTTCCTGCGAGTTGCAGAAACTGCTTGGGCCGATCGCTCGCCATCCGGGCGCCGGCGCCGGCGGCGGCAATAATCGCGATGTTCATGAAGAGGTTAGGAATTCCCGGGCAGCGTGCTGGCGGATTAGCTCTCCGTGATCGGTTCGCTCTCCGAAATGCGCACCGGCGACGGAGCATTGCGGTCACGCAACTGGCGCCGCGAAGCACCGTTGGTCCGATGAATTTCGCTGTGTCCGCCGTTTTCCGCTTCTTCCCAGAGACGGCCGAAGATCATCTTGCCGGCAGTTGTTTGCAACACGCTCGTCACTGCGATGTCGGCGTTCTTGCCGATCAACTTGCGCGCATTATCAACCACCACCATCGTGCCATCGTCGAGATAGGCAACGCCCTGATTGTATTCCTTGCCTTCCTTCAGGATGAAAACCCGCATCGCCTCGCCGGGGAGCACGACTGGCTTGAGCGCATTTGCCAACTCATTGATATTGAGTACGCTGACTCCACGCAACTGGGAGACTTTATTCAAATTGAAATCATTCGTGACGATCACCGCGTCCAGTTGCTTGCCAAGCTCGATCAGTTTCAGGTCGACCTCACGTACGGAGGGAAAGTCAGTCTCGACGATCTGAATGTCGAGCGAGCTGTTGTTCTGAAGACGATTGAGCATGTCCAGGCCGCGCCGGCCGCGCTGGCGCTTGGACGAGTCAGGTGAATCAGCCACCTGTTGCAACTCGCGCAGGATGAACTGTGGAATGATTAATGAGCCGGTCAGAAATCCTGTCTCAGCGACGTCGGCAATTCGGCCATCGATGATCACTGAAGTGTCGAGAATCTTTAGATCGCGCCGTGCGACTTTGTCACTGAAAATTCCGCCGAGTGCCGAAAGATCGAGATAGTCACCCTTGGCGGCGCCGACCATCAACCCGACGTACGCCATGAAGAACGTCAGCGCAAGTGTCAGAAAAGTCTTTACCGGCTCTTCCAGAGCGCTTGCATGCTGGTGGCTGATGAGGGTGCCAATCAGGTAGGCCCCAATGATTCCGAGGATTGAACCCGCAGCCGCACCGATCAGGGTTTTGAGAGTGGCGCGGCGAATTCGCAGCTCAAAAACGATAATACAGAGGGCGATCAGTCCACCCATTGCGGCGGAAGTCCACGGGCGGTCCTTTAGCGGTGAAAGTTTGTAACCCGCTACTATTAAACTTGCCGTAAATATGAGCCGTATGAGAACGACATCGGCGCGCATGATGAAGGCATACTACCACGCCGCTATCGGCAGCGTCACGGCAAACCTTTGCAATTGCGCGGTTTCAGCGTTTAAATGAGCGGTATGCGAATACCAATCCCCATCATTATCGTGGCCGTGTTGTGTGTTGTGAGTCTTAACAACAATGCAACGGCGCAAAAAAGCGAACTGAAATTTAGAGTGCCGCCGGGCTGGGTGGAAGAAGCGAGGACCTCCAGCATGCGCGTGGCCCAGTACCGGTTGCCGAAGGCAGAGGGCGACACGGAGGATGCGTCACTTGTCCTTTATTACTTCGGGCAAGGCCAGGGCGGTTCGGTTACGGCGAATATCGATCGCTGGATAGCTCAGATGAAGCAGCCGGACGGCAGCCCCGTTAAGGGCGCCAAGGATGAGCATCTGGTGGCGAATGGCTTGAAAGTGACGACGGTCGACTTGTCAGGTACGTATGTCGCCGAGACGGCGCCCGGAAGCGGCTCTTTCAACAACAAGCCCGGTTACCGCCTGCGCGCGGCAGTCATCGAGACTCCGAATGGCAATTACTATCTGAAGCTCATCGGCCCTGAAAAGACGGTGACGCAGTGGAACGAGTCGTTCCTGAGCTACATCAGGTCGTTCGAGTTTAAGTAAAAAGCACAAACACAAATTTGTGCCTTTTTGTGGGCGCTATTTATAGCGGTAGGTAATTCGTCCGCGCGACAGGTCGTAAGGCGACATCTCAACACTCACGCGATCGCCCACTAGAATCCGGATTCTATTCTTCCGCATCTTGCCGGAGATAGCGGCTAATACCACGTGCTCACTGTTGTCGAGTTGGACTTTGAAGAAGGCGTTGGGCTGTTTGTCGATGATGGTGCCTTGTGCGGGGATCAGATCTTCTGCTGCCAATCAGTTTCTCCTTTTAGGTGTTTTCACTGCGCCGCAACAATAACACACCGAATCCGCGTCTACCAATCCGCGCCCATTCGCATTTTTCGAACACGTTCAAAAATCTCTTGACAGCCCCTTCAACGAGGCGTATTCTGCGGCTAGTTGAACGTGTTCAAATTCAGCTCAAAGGAGGCTGACCATGACAATCGGACTTAGCACATACCTGATTTACCTTGCCCTCAGCATCGCGCTGACCATCTGGGTAGGACGCACCCTCCACAAAAACGGACGCGTCTTCCTCGTTGACGTCTTTCACGGCAACGACGCCCTCGCCGATTCCGTCAATCACCTGCTCGTCGTCGGCTTTTACCTGATCAACTTCGGCTACGTCAGTCTGGCCCTAAAACTCGGCTACACCATCGAGACGGCTGAACAAAGCGTTGAAGCCCTGTCAGTCAAGATCGGCATGGTGCTGCTCGTCCTCGGCGGCATGCACCTCTTCAATCTCTTCGTCTTCAGCCGCATGCGCCGCCGCGCAATCGCTACTCATCACCAGCCGCCCGTCGGTCCGGACGCGTTTACACCCGTCCAGCAGGAGGCGGCGTGAGCCATGATGTTCTTAACCGTGCTTTACGACCCTGAGTGCGGGTTGTGCAGGCGCGCGCACGAGTGGCTCAACGATCAGTTGAAACTCGTCGAGCTCAACTTCGTGCCCTGCGCTTCCGACGAAGCTCGCAAGCGCTACCCGCAACTCAATCACGACCTGACGAAGCAGGATCTGACTGTGATTAGCGAGAACGGCTGGGTTTACTTCGGTCCAAAAGCATGGTTGATGGTGCTCTGGGCGCTCGCGCGATATCGCGACTGGTCTTATCGACTCGCAGCGCCGGAACTATTGCCGACAACGAGGCGAGTAGTCTCCGTAATCTCGCAGAACCGTTACCAGATCAGTCGAGCAGCCGGATTCACGAGATGAAGCATAAGAAGAAAGCCACGAAGACGGTCAAAGGCGATCAGACGAAGGCGCTGATCCTCGAGACTGCCCTCGAGATGTTTCGCGAGCGCGGGTACGACAACACGACGATGCGCGCAGTCGCAGAAAAGGCGGGCGTGTCGCTTGGCAACGCGTACTACTACTTCCGCTCGAAGGAATATCTGATACAGGCCTTCTATCAACGGCTGCACGACAGTCACGTTGAAGTCGCACTGCCGGCGCTCGAACACGAGAAGACACTGAAAGCACGCCTGCTAACCACGATGCGAACGAAGATCGATACGATGAAGCCGTATCACCAGTTTGCAGGCGTGCTTTTCAAAACTGCAGCGAACCCGGAAAGTCCTTTGAACCCTTTTGGAGACGACTCCGATCCGGTGCGCCGGCAAGCTATTCAACTCTTTGAAAAA
>DASYFE010000204.1:0-24050 GCA_036498585.1 Pyrinomonadaceae bacterium
GATCTTCTCGCTCGCAGACTCACTCGCCAAAAAAGAGATCATCTGGGGCGAGGACAACGTCTTCAAAAAGTTTCTCGTCGATAAAGGCAACGTCGATGAGGCGTGGCACGAGGCTGACTTCATCGTTGAAGGCGAATACGAAACGGGCGCGCAGGAGCAGCTTTACATCGAGAACAACGGCGCACTCGCGATTGCCAATCCTGAAGCGGGAGTGACGGTCTGGGGCTCGATGCAGTGCCCTTACTATGTGCACAAGGCGCTGATCAAGTTGTTTGGATTGCCGGAAGAAAAGATTCGCGTCATTCAGACTGAGACCGGTGGCGGCTTTGGCGGCAAGGAAGAATATCCGTCGCTCATCGCCGGACACGCCGCGTTGCTCGCGTTGAAGTCAGGCAAGCCGGTGAAGATCATCTACGATCGCGCGGAAGACATGGTCGCGACCACCAAACGCCATCCATCGCGCACACGACACAAAACCGCGGTTACGAAAGACGGCAAACTACTCGCGGTCGAGATCGATTTCGTGATCGATGGGGGCGCGTATTGTACGCTCTCCCCCGTCGTGCTTTCACGCGGAACGATTCACGCCGCTGGACCATACGTGTGCCCCAACGTTCGCATTCACAGCCGCGCGGTCGCGACAAACGTTCCGCCGCACGGTGCGTTCAGAGGCTTCGGCGCGCCGCAAAGTATCTTCGCGCTCGAGCGGCACATGGACAGAGTCGCTCATGCAGTTGGCCTGACACCGGAAGAGTTTCGACGTCGCAACTTCATCCACGAAGGTGAGACAACCGCGACCAGCCAGGTGATTCGCGAGCGCGTAGAGATGGATCGTCTGCTTACGCGCGCGTTGCAGCTCAGCGATTATCATGCGAAGCGCGAACGGTTCGCGCGCGAGAATCACAACGGCGACGCCGGTTTTTCGAAGAAGCGTGGGATCGGCTTCGCGACTTTCATGCACGGCGCGGGTTTTACGGGATCGGGTGAGGTATACCTCCAATCCGTCGTCTCTGCTGAAGCGACAACCGAAGGCAAAGTGCGAATATTGGCCGCGAGCACGGAGATCGGACAGGGCACGAACACGATCTTTTCGCAGATCGCGTCGGAAGCGCTCGGTTTGGATTTCGAGTCAATCGAGATTGTTCAGCCTGACACGGGTCATGTGCCGAATAGTGGTCCGACCGTCGCCTCGCGCACGTCGATGGTCGTTGGGAAGCTCGTTGAATCGGCGGTGCTTGGATTAAAGCAAACGTTAATCGGCAGCGGTCTGTTAGGGCAGGAATATAACGACGCCGATTTTAAGAAAGCGTGTGCTTATTACATCGCGAAGTTTGGATCGTTGAAAACATCATCCACTTACCAACCGCCGCCAAACGTGCATTGGGACGATGAGAAGTATCAGGGCGATGCGTACGGCGCTTATGCGTGGGCGGTTTACGTCGCTGAAGTGTCGTTTGATGAGTTGACGTATGAAGCGCGTGTTGAAGATTTTGTGGCGATGCAGGAAGTTGGGCGCGTGCTGAATCCGGTCCTCGCAGCGGGGCAGATCGAAGGCGGCGTCGCGCAGGCGATCGGGTTCACGTTGTTTGAGAACGTGGTGTGGAAGGATGGCCGGATGGCGAATAACCAGATGACCAACTACATCATTCCGACGCCTGCGGACATCCCGCCGATCAGAGTGTTTTTCGAGGAGAACCCTTACGCGTACGGCCCAGGTGGCGCGAAAGGTATTGGTGAGCTGCCGATGGACGGCGCAGCGCCCGCGATACTCAATGCGATCGAGAACGCGACGGAGGTCAGTTTTACGAGCATTCCTTTGATGCCGGAAACACTTATGGAACCGTTCGTTAGTTAGACAGGATTAACAAGATTGTTCAGGATTCACATGTAAATCCTGAACAATCTTGTAAATCCTGTCAAAGGTTTTTATGTTAATCACCTTCAACGTCAACAATGAATCACGCACGGTGGACGTCTTCCCGATGGCGCGGCTGCTCGATGTGCTAAGAGAACAGTTGCATCTCACGGGCACGAAGGAAGGTTGCGGCGAAGGCGAGTGTGGCGCGTGCACCGTCGTTCTTGACGGCCAGATCGTGAACAGTTGTCTCGTCCCTGTGGCCCAGGTTAACGGCTCCGAGATCAAAACGATCGAAGGCGTCGCTCATCAAGATCAGTTACACGCCGTGCAACAGGCATTCATCGATCACGGTGGCGCGCAATGCGGCATCTGCACGCCGGGAATGGTCCTCGCCGCTGTGGATCTTCTCAATCGCATTCCGCAACCATCAGAAACAGAAATACGCAACGGCCTGGCCGGCAATCTCTGCCGCTGCACGGGCTACATGAAAATCTTCGAATCAGTTGTGCGCGCTTACCAGAAGTGAGAGCCTTCATTCCAAACTACCAGCTCACCACGCCGTCATCCCTCGCGGAGGCGCTCGCGCTGCTTAACGGTGAACCCGGTGTCTGGAAACCATTTGCGGGCGGCACCGATCTGATGGTTCTACTCGAAGCCGGCAAGCTGCCGCACCATAACTACGTCAACATTTGGGGCTTGAAAGAGCTGCGCGGAATCGAAGTAACTGATTCGCACGTCACGCTCGGCGCGCTCACAACCTATACAGAAGTTCAGTCACATCCGGTGTTGCAAAACGAGTTTCCGATGCTTTGCCAGGCGGCGAGTGAAACCGGCGGACTCGCCATTCAGAATCGCGGCACGATCGGCGGCAACATCGTCAACGCATCACCGGCCGCAGACTCACCTCCGGCCCTGCTCGCCTACGACGCCGAGATCGAGCTCATCTCAACTGACGGCTCACGCTGGCTGCCTTATAGCGGTTTCCACACGGGCTACAAGCAGATGCTGATCGGTCCAACCGAGCTGCTCGCGCGCGTTCGCATGTCGCGCAACACTCGCGGCGCAACGCACTACTATCGCAAAGTCGGCACACGCAAAGCACAGGCGATCTCGAAAGTGTGTCTTGCCGCACTCGCAAAACTCGATAACGATCAGATCAGCGACTGCCGAATCGCACTCGGAAGCGTGGCGCCGATCGTCGTTCGTTGCGTGCAAACTGAAGACGTGTTGCGAGGACAAAAACCTGATATTGATACAATCAAATCCGCCTGCGCCGCGTTGTCGCAGGAAATCTCTCCCATTGACGACATCCGATCGACGGCGGACTACCGTTTGCAGGTAGCCAGGAACCTGCTGACTGACTTTCTATCAACATTAGCTTAATAACCCCCAATGCTAGTCCGGGCCTCAACAGTCGTGGTAGTTTTGCTGACCTTCCTAACCGTCAACGGTCAGGACGAAAGCGTCGAAGGCTTCATCGCAGGCATCAGGACCAACGCAGTCAAAGGCGACGTCATTTACCGGCGAGGCGATGGAAAGTTTCCGCTTGAATCCGGCTTGAAGTTGGAGCAAAGCGATTTCATTCGCTCCGGCAAAGGCTCATATGCTGAGCTACTGCTTCAACCCGGAAACTTTCTGCGCGTCGGCGCTGACACCGAGCTCGAGCTTTTCAGCGACCAGCACGACAAGATGCGATTGAAACTGAATAAGGGCTCCATCGTTATCGAGATCTTGTCTCGCGATAATGCAGGCTTCTCGCGCTACCTGATCGACGAAGCGACCGAGTTGATCCGCGTGATTACTTCCGATGCTGAGGTGTTCATAAATCGTCCCGGCATATTTCGAATCAACGCGACCGCCGGTGGTCGAACCGAAGTCGTCGCGCGCGAGGGCGAGGCTGCTATAAACGGATTCAGAGTTAAAAAGAAGCGGCGCGCGGTCACTGCAAATGAAAGCGTGGCGGTTTCGGAAATCGACACTCGGATCGAAGACGACTTTGACACATGGAGCCGCGAGCGCGCCCGACAGCTCGTACAGGCAAACAAGTCACTGAAGAAAACTGAGCCGTGGTCACAACGCGTCAAGAAAGGTGAAACTGAGATTGAAGCGCCCGACGAGAGCGACAACGGTAATGCTCAAGGGCGCGTAATCTCAGCGCGGCCCGGGACCGTTAACTTCGTCGAAGACGGTGTTGAGTTTAGTAGAGCTGCGAAAGAGTGGGAGCCGTTGACTGAGAAGACGCAGCTCGAACCCGGCGATAAGCTGCGCACGCAGGTAAACAGTTTAGCGGAGCTGGTACTGTTCCCTGACACGCACCTGCGTGTCGACGCATCGTCTGAAGTGCTGATCGATCAGCTCTCGAGCGACGCGATCGCGCTGAAGGTCGTGCGCGGGTCAATGATTGTCGATGTCGCACATTTCGATCGGAAACAGGCGCCGCAAATCATCATCGGTGGTTCGTCGACCTCGGCTACAATCAACGACAGTGGCAACTACCGGGTTAATGGCAATACGATCACAGTTCGGGATGGCAAAGTGATGTTCCACGAGCGCTCGATCGGCGACTGTACTCGAATCGACGGCGACGCGATTTCTGAGTGCGACAAGAAACGGGTCGATAATTTTGATCTCTGGAGTCAGCATCGAGGCGAAGGAGAGTTGTACAATGGGCGAGGGACGGTGGCCACCGCGACTTACCTGGCTCGTTTGCGTCGAACTCGATTTCGAAGCGCCGGCTTCTGGTATCAAGAGCCCGGTCAAACGACTTACACGTTCGTCCCGTTTACTTCGCAGCTATTTCGTTCTCCGTATGGAGGTAACTACTCAACCGCGTTTGCGCCACGAAGCGCCACGATAAATCGCGGCGACAGCGGCATAAGAAATCAGAACCGGCGTGGACCTGAGATCCTGCGGCCAAAGCCCGAGGTCAGGCCGCCGGGTTCTTAATGCAATCAAGTTCTTAAATCCCGTTCCCCAGGAAAAATAAAATGACACCAGAGATCCCCTTTCGGCGCAAAGTAGTAGAGCCCGTGTCGTGTATTAAAGGCGGCTGGGAGCTTATTAGAAGCCAGTACTGGCTGTTTGTCGGCATGACGCTGGTCGGCGTCCTGATCGGATCCGCGGTGCCGATCGTTTTGATGGGGCCAATGATGTGTGGCCTCAATCTGGCGTTTTTCAAAACTCGCCGCGGTGAGCCGATTGAATTCGGCACGCTGTTCAAAGGATTCGACTACTTCGGGCAGGCCCTGATAGCAGCGCTGCTTCACAGCATTCCGATTATCGTGATCGTCGTGCCTGCATACATTCTTTTCTACGTTTTTATGTTTGTATCGCTAGCAGCGAGCAGCAGCGGCGGTGGTGACCCTAACCCGGCGGCGCTTTTCGGAGTGATGGCGATGTTTGGCCTCTTCTGGCTTGTAGTGGTCGCGCTCATCATCATCATTTCCATCGGGTTTTTATTTGTATATCCATTGATCGTCGATCGAAAACTTTCAGCTATCGATGCGATCAAGTTGAGCTTCAGGGCGGCGCTGGCAAACTTCTGGCGGCTTTTGGGGATGGTGATACTTACGTCGCTAATGACTTCGGTAGGCGTGCTGGCCTGTTACGTGGGTGCATTTTTGGTCATGCCGATTGGCTACGCCGCGATTGCGAAGGCTTACGAGCAGGTGTTTGGCCTTGATGAGGGCGTTGGTTTTTCGAATATGCCGCCGCCACCGCCGGTATTCCAATGAGCTGACATGCCGCGTCCGGATCTGATCATTCGCGGGCAGCGAGTTGTGCTGCCCGAAACAATTGCTCCTCGTTCGGTTCACATCCGCGAGGAGCGAATTGTTTTTGTAGGCTCCTATACGGACGTGGTTGAGGGCTGCGAGATTGTTGATGCAGGCGAGTCGGTGGTGATGCCGGGGCTTGTTGATACTCACGTTCACATCAATGCGCCGGGACGTACTGAGTGGGAAGGGTTTCGAAGTGCGACGCTTGCTGCTGCGGCGGGTGGGGTCACGACTCTTGTCGATATGCCGCTCAATTCCGTGCCCCCGACGACGACGCTCGCGGGCTTATTCACGAAATTGGAGACTGCGCGTGATGAGTGTTTTGTTGACGTGGGGTTTTGGGGTGGGGTTGTGCCTGGAAACACTGCTGAGCTTGCGCCGATGCTTGCAGCGGGCGTGGTTGGGTTTAAGTGTTTCCTTGTGCCTTCGGGCGTCGATGAGTTTGAGCATGTGACAGAGGCGGATTTGCGTGAGGCGATGCCGGAGCTTACGCGCCTCGGCGCTTTGTTGATTGTTCATGCGGAATTGCCGGGGCCGATTACGGACGGTGTTGCCGGCCCTGATTATCAGGCGTTTCTCGACTCGCGGCCGCGTGCTGCTGAGAATGAAGCGGTCGAGTTGATGATTCGTTTGAGTCGTGAGTTCGACACGAGAGTACACATTGTTCACCTTTCGTCAGCGGATGCAATTCCGTTGTTGCGCGAGGCGCAGGCGGCGGGTGTAAAGATCACTGCTGAGACGTGTCCACACTATTTACACTTCGCCGCGGAAGAGGTGCCTGCGGGCGCGACGGAGTTTAAGTGTTGTCCACCGATTCGCGAGCACAACAACCGCGAGGAGCTTTGGGATGGGTTGAGAGATGGGACGATCGGTTTGATCGTGTCCGATCACTCGCCGTGTCCGGGCGAGATGAAGCTGCGTGAGAGTGGCGACTTCATGAAAGCGTGGGGCGGTATCGCATCACTACAACTCCGTCTGCCGGTCGTCTGGACCGAAGCGCGCCGCCGTGGCTTCTCGTTCCTCGATCTGACGCGATGGCTTTGTGCAAATCCGGCGCGGCAGGTCTCCTTCGAGCCACAAAAAGGATCGATTGCTGTTGGGCATGACGCCGACCTCGTCATCTGGAACCCCGACGCCCAATTCACCGTCACCCCCTCCTCCCTCCAACACCGCCACAAGATAACGCCTTATGCTGGTGAGGTATTGAGCGGCGTCGTGGAACAAACCTTTCTGCGTGGGCGAAAGATATATGATGTGGGCCAATTCGTTGATGCACCAGTGGGGCAAATGTTGTTAAGGTAGTTTTTTACAGGATTGCAGGATTAGCGAGATTTACATGTTAATCTTGAAAATCCTGTAATCCTGTAAAACTATGTCGACAGACTTCACAGAGCTAATCGATCTGGCGTCGGAGCGTGTGGGTGGGGCGGTGCTTGTGGCGAATGATGATTTTTTTGCCCCTAAGGAGAATTTGCTCAAGGCTAGTGCGCCTGTGTTTATCGAAGGCAAGTATACCGATCGTGGGAAGTGGATGGATGGGTGGGAGAGTAGGCGAAGACGTACGCCGGGGTTTGATTGGTGCATCGTTCGACTCGGGCTGCCAGGCGTAGTTCGCGGTGTCGTGGTGGATACGAGTTTCTTTCGTGGCAACTATCCCGAACATTGCTCCCTCGAGGGCGCGGTCTTTACTAATCTGCCAACCGAACAAGAGTTAACGAGCGACGCAGTAACCTGGGTTCCGCTGCTCCCGCAAATGCCACTCAGTGGCGACTCTCAAAATCCATTTGCAATCCAGTACGACGAACGCGTCACGCATCTTCGTTTCAAAATCTATCCGGACGGCGGCGTCGCGCGGCTGCGCGTCTACGGCGAGGTCGTGCCCGATTGGGAACAACTCAAACGCAGTGGCTACATCGATCTCGCCGCAGTAGAAAACGGCGGTCTCGTACTCTCCTGCAGCGACATGTTCTTCGGTCATCGTCACAACCTGATTATGCCCGGCCGTGCGGCAAACATGAGCGACGGCTGGGAAACAAAACGGCGGCGTGGCCCAGGTCATGATTGGGCCATCATCAAACTCGGCCGCCCGGGCCACATCCACCGTATCGAAGTCGACACCTCACACTTCAAAGGCAACTTCCCCGAAAGCTGTTCACTCGAAGCCTGCAACATCCCAAGCGCAACGTCCGAACAACTAACAGACCTCTCCACACCGTGGTCAAACGTCCTCGCACGCACAAAACTGCAAGCACACACTCGCCACTACTTCGATCGTGAGCTTCACGATACGGGCGCCGCCTCGCACCTTCGCTTCAGCATCTTCCCCGATGGCGGCGTGAGTCGTCTGCGCGTCTACGGCACGCTGGAAGACTAAACATGCAACGCAATGTGGCATGGTTAAATTCACTCAACGCTGCCGACGCGGTGAAAGAGTTACTCCAGTGTTGTGGCTCGAAACGCTGGGTCGCCGAGATGGCGAACGCCCGTCCATACGCGACTCTCGAAACGCTACTCGCAAGAGCCGACGACGTTTGGTGGTCACTCGATCGCAGCGACTGGCTCGAAGCATTTCGCAGCCATCCGAAGATCGGCGAGAAGAAAGCGGCCGACAAAGTCTCCGCGCAATCGCAGCAGTGGTCCGGCCAGGAACAGTCCGGCGTCGCCAACGCAACTCAGAACACCGTCGACTCGCTCGCGGCCCTAAACGATGATTACGAGCAGAAATTCGGCTTCATCTTCATCATTTGCGCCACCGGCAAAACCTCGGACGAGATGCTTTCCGCCTTATGCGAACGACTCCAGCACGACCGTGAGGCCGAACTCCCCATCGCCGCCGCCGAACAGGGCAAAATTACCGAGTTGCGGCTGAAGAAATTACTGACTTCTTCGTAATTCGCCGCCTTTTCTTTGGTAAACTGCATCGCGACCATGAGCACCATCTCTACGCATATACTCGACACGTCCAGAGGAACACCTGCCAGCGGCGTCGCGGTATCGCTCGAAATGCAGGAGACTGACGAGAGCTGGACCGAGTTGAGCCATGCGTGGACCGACACTGACGGGCGCGTAAAACCATTCTTTCTCGTGGATCGGCCCGTGTCGGCTGGCACTTACCGGCTGGTTTTTGATACCGAACCATACTTCTCGTCGCTCAGCGTCGCCTGTTTCTATCCACAGGTGTCGATCGTTTTTAACGTCGATGACGGCTCTCAGCACTATCACGTTCCGCTGCTCATTAGTCCGTACGGCTACTCCACCTATCGCGGTAGCTAAGCGCGTCGCCAAATATGATCATTCTCGACCCTACGCTAAGTGAATGGCTTAACCTGCTATTTCGCTGGATACATGTGTTCGCCGGCATCATGTGGGTCGGCACGACTTATTACTTCACGTGGCTCGACGCTCGACTGACCGAAGAAGAAAAAGCAGCGCTGAACACCGGCAACGCAGCGGAGGTGTGGATGGTCCATAGCGGCGGCTTTTACGTCGTCGGGCGACGGAAGACTCCCGACCTGGTTTCACGCACGCTGCACTGGTTTCGCTGGGAAGCCGGCATCACGTGGTTGAGCGGCTTCGCCCTCCTGGTCCTTGTTTACTATCTCGGCGGCGGCGCGCTTGTCGACCCGGACGTGCGGAACATCAGTGTCGGTGCGGCTGTGGCGCTCGGCATCGGAATCATCGTCGCGTGTGGGGTTGTTTACGACGTGATGATGGCGTCGCCGTTGGGCCGTCATGAAAAACTTTTCGCGGTGATTGGTTACGTGCTCATTGTTGTCGTGGCTTATGTACTGACAAATGTTTTTAGCGGGCGTGCGGCTTACATCCATCTCGGCGCGATCTTCGGCACGATCATGGCGGCGAATGTCTGGATGCACATACTGCCGTCACAGAAGAAAATGATTGCCGCGCTGAAGGAAGGCCATAAGCCGGATGAGCGACTCTCGGCGCGCGCGAAGTTGCGCTCGAAGCAGAACACGTTCATGGCGGTGCCGGTCGTCTTCATCATGATCAGCAACCACTTTCCGGGCGTGACTTACGGCGAGCACTACAATTGGCTCATCTTGTCAGTGCTGGTCCTCGTGGGTTGGATCGCTGCGAAGTTTATTCGACGAGCGTAGTTTTTCTCTGCGGCAGAGAAGATTTCAAATCAAAACACTGTCCAACAAAATGGCGCTGCTGGACCAACTCGACGAGCTGAAAACCGAATTCACTCCAACCGGTGCGCGTAGAGTCGAACGTTTACTCACCCAGCTCGCACGCAAAAAATTCCACGACATTGACTCACTCGTCCGCTATCACGAGCTTCTTCTCTTCGTGCGCGCATATCCTCATAACGCGGCGATCGCGCACAAGGCTGAAAGCGAGCTGCGCGGATTTGCAAACAGAGTTTCTTTCCTGGAACAGCAGGAGATCGATCCCGCACCATTAGAACATCCGGAAGTGTCAGGCATTGCCGGAACTTCGGTTACTGACACATTCAGCTTCTACATCGTCCGCCGTCTGCTTCAGCGACACCCATCGCAGCTCGAGATCTACTGGGAATGGTTTGAAAGCGAGAACCGGCTTGCTGCAACGTGGCCGAGATTCATGCCGCTGCTTGAAGAGGACGCGTCTGTCGAAGCAAACGTTCCTTATCGCGAATGGTTAGCTGCCGCGCGTGGGCGTCTTTCAGAGCTGGCGTGGCTGATGGAGCAATTCGACAAATTACCAAAACCCCAGAATGAGCGGGCTGAGCTATACGATTCACAACAGCTCTACGTGCGCTGGACGCCAAGCTTCAACTTGTCGCGCACCGGTATGCGCTTATCCGGAAGAAAGTGCTTCTATCATCGCGGTCCTTTGATTCAACGTCGCGAGATCGATCTACGGAAAGAGCTTGCAGAGCCTTCGCCTGAGTTGGAAAAGTTATCGCCACAAGAAGGCGAGAAAGCGCTCGACATAGCCCGCGACTCTTCGACGATTCGGTATCGCGAGCTTTACGGTTTCACGCACGGCGATCCGAAACACGTTTATCGAGCGGAGCTGGGTCGCGGTGTCGAGATCTTCATCATCAGTTTGCCCCCAGAAAAGCGTCTTCCACTGCGCACCTATCATGCCGTGATGATCTACAAGAACGGCGTTGCGATCGGCTACTTCGAAGGGCTCTCGCTTTTCGAGCGCATGGAAAGCGGGTTCAATTTGTATTACACGTTTCGCGATGGTGAGACGGCGTGGCTGTATGCGCGCGTGCTGAACGTGATGCATCACTTCGCCGAGGTGACAGCATTCTCGCTCGATCCGTATCAAATCGGGTTTGAGAACGAGGAAGGCATTGAGTCAGGCGCGTTCTGGTTTTATCGGAAGCTCGGCTTTCGACCGACCAATCCAGAGGTCTTGAAACTTGCGCTGAAGGAAGAAGAGAAGCTCCGGACGCGCAAGGGGTATCGCACTTCGGCAGCGACGTTGCGGAAGCTGGCGCGCAGTCCGATGATCTTTGAGCTCGACGAGAAGCGGATCGGTGATTGGGATCGTTTTCAGATCCGCAAGATCGGTTTCAAGATGCAGCGTGGGTTGAGTGCGGAAGAAAAGAAAGGGCTTGGTGAGAAGTCGAGGAGCGTGATTATAAAGCTCGGATCTTAGCCACAGATTACACGGATCTGGTGTTCGAGGATCTTGGCTTCGGAGAAGAATGGAGCGGTGCGATCCATAGCGGCGCGTGGGACGAGGCCGACGATCTCTGTGCCGTCGATCTCCACGCCTAGACGATCGGCTTCGCGGCGGATTGCGTCATAGACGGCGGTCATTCCTGTTACCTCATAGTTAACTAAATTCATTGAGACCTGGACGAAGCCGCGTGTACGCAGTCGAAAGCCGAGGGCTTTGATGAACGGCAAGCCACCGTTGCGCGCCCTGATCGTCCGTGCGATTTGCCGTGCGACGGCAATATCGTCGCTGCGCAGGATCACGTTGAAAGCGATCAGGAATGGTCGCGCCCCAACTGCAGTCGCGCCCGCCGATTCGTGTACCTGGGCTGGGCCGACGTCAGGAGCGCGATCTGGATTCATTGATATTTGTTCGCGAAGTAATTCCAAAGCGCCGCGACGCACGTCTTCGAGATTCACACGCTCCTCGCGCAAGGCGGCACGCTCGTAAAAGTAAACTGGAATCGAAAGATCGCGTGCGATGATCGCGCCGGCTTCGTGCGCGATTCGAACGCAGTCGTCCATCGTCACACCGCGCACGGGAACAAACGGCAACACGTCGGTCGCGCCGAGTCGCGGGTGCTCGCCCTGATGTGTGCGCATGTCGATGAGTTCTGAAGCTCGCCTGACGGCGCTGACTGCTGCCGCGACTACTGTTTCCGGTGGCGCAACGAAAGTGATGACTGAGCGATTGTGATCGGGATCGATATGCGTGTCGAGCACGCAAGCTGATTCGAAAGCGGTGATGGAGGCGGCGATCTGCTGAACGACATCGGGTCGGCGGCCTTCGCTAAAGTTGGGGACGCATTCCACCAGAGACATATACTGAGACAGGATAACAGGATTTACAGGATTCACATGATGCTTGTATCTTGTTTGTTGTGCCTCAGGACCGATTCGTCAGACAACGCAAAAACGCATGGCAACGGCTCGAGGACCTGCTCAAGCTGCTTGACGCCTCATCGCTGAAGCGGTTGGGGCGTGAAGAAGTCCGCGAGCTGGCCCGCATCTATCGCCGTACGGCCTCCGATCTCGCCATCGCACGCGCCGAGTCGCGCGATCCGCGTTTGATTAATTACCTGAACAGTCTCGTCATTCGCGCGCACGGTCGCATCTATCGCGCCGACGCACAGGGCGGCAAACGCATTCGACTGTTCTTCACGCGCGAGCTGCCGCAAACGTTTCGTCGCACGTGGCGCTACACGTTCCTGGCTTTTGCCGTCTTCGCGGTCTGTTCGATCGTTAGTTTTGTTGGAACGTATCGCGATCCCGACTTTTCAGAAGTGGTGGGCGTCTCGCCGCAATTTCGGGAGATGAACATCGAAACCCATACGCGCTGGTGGGAACAACTCAACGAGGCCAACCAGGCTGGCGCGAGCATGATCATGACCAATAACATCATGGTCACGATCTACACCTTCGCGTATGGCGCGACCTTCGGCATCGGCACGCTTTTGTATCTCGCCTACAACGGCCTCATGATCGCTTCAGTAGTAGCGCTGGTTTATCGCGCGGGCTACGGGAATGAGCTCGTGACGTTCATGGTGGGCCACGGCGTAGTTGAGCTGTCGTGCATTTTCATCGCGGGCGGCGCGGGATTGTTGATCGGGAGTGCGATGCTCATGCCTGGTGATTTGACGCGCGCCGATGCGCTGAAGACGCGCGGTATGGAAGCTGTGCGATTGATGATTGGCGTAGCGCTTTTTCTTGTGGTTGCAGGAACGATTGAGGGCTTCATCTCGCCCGCGCCGATCGATCCGCGAATTAAGTATGGGATTGGTGCGATTACGGGTCTAGCGATGTTTTCTTATTTGCTGCTTGTTGGAAGAGACAGTCGATGACAGGATTTACAAGATTTTTCAGGATTAACAAGTTCTTGTTCATCATGAAAAATCTTGTAAATCCTGTCTACAACAGACCTCGTTCTTTGACGCGCAAATAGGTCTCGAGTAGTGCCGGCGCAAGCGCAGCAGCAGTGACATCGAGCGCGAGTCCGCCGATCGATTCGACCATCCGCAGCGCCGCTTCTCGATGATGAATGATCTCCTCCGAGACGGATTGCGTAAATACATCCTTGACCGACGAAGGTATCTGCCGCACAACCGCCTTCAAATCTCGATCGGCGATCGTCACTACGAGCGGCAAATGACGGGGCCGCAAAATGTGCAGCGAATTGAGCAACTCCTTCGATCCCTCTTCGTCAACTAAATCAGTCAACAAAACGACCAGCGAGCGCCGCTTGCTGTTCCCCGCGATAAACTCAAACGCGTGCGAGTACGATGGCTCGATCATCTCCGGTTCGACCGCGTGCAGCGCTTCGAGTGCAGATTCGATGTGATCGCGCCCGCGACCCGGCGGCAGGTAACTTTTGATCCCGCGTCCAAACACGACGAGACCGGCGTTGTCGCCCGCGCGCGCCGCTGCTGAAAACAGAGCGAGCGTTGCGTGTACCGCGGAGTCGAGTTTTGTCTCCTGCTCGATACGCGCCGTCATCAAACGACCGGCATCGAGTGCGATCAGAATCGTTTGATCGCGTTCGATCTGGTACTGGCGCGTCGTGAGTTTTCCGCGTCGCGCGGTTGCGGTCCAAGAGATGTGACGCAACTCGTCGCCGCGCACGTAATCGCGCATCGATTCAAACTCGCGTCCCTCACCACGCCACGAAGTTTTGCGGTGCGAGGAAACAACGGAGCGCGCGCCGAGCGCTTTCAACTCTGCTTCACGCGCGCGACGCATGTTCGGATAAACCTTCACCGTCACCGGCTCGACGACTTTTGTTTGACACCAGATCAATTTCGATCTTGATTTGAACCGCAGCGCAGTTTGTCCAAACTCAAAACGTCCGCGCTTCGGTGGTTTCACTGCGTAAACCAACGTCGCCGTGCTCTGCGCATCGACGTCAACCTGGCCCGTGCGCACACCGTTCAAACTCATCTGCGGCGGGTACTCGTCTTTCAGCATCAACGATACTGGTTTGCTCGACGCGTTTTGGATGTGAATGCGAACCTCGGTGTCTGCGCCCATTGCGAAGCGGCTGCCAAACTCGCGCGAGATCATCAAGCCTTTCGGCAGCCGGCAGAACCTCGATTCGATCAGCACACCGAGGACAAGCAAAACGTTGTACGCGAGCGCGATCCAGCGCAGCCACGGCCGATCCCACGATAGCAGTAGAGGGATTAGAGCGAGCGCGAGCAGAAAGTAGAAGAGTTTTGTGAATACAAAACGCACGGCATTACCGCGGGACTTCGGTGGACTTTAAGATATCGGTGATTACTGAATCAGTGGTGACGCCGTCGAGCTCGGCTTCGGCTCGCAGTGTTAGGCGATGACGAAGAACTGGAAGCGCGACGTCGCGCACGTCGTCAGGTGTTACGAATTCACGACCACGAATCGCCGCGAGGGCTTTCGAGCAGAGTAACAATGCGACTGACGCACGCGGGCTCGCGCCGTAATGAATGAACGGATGCGCGCGCGTGCGCCGCACAAGATCGACCGCGTAACGCTGAACGCCCGGCTCCATTCGCGCGCGCGCGATCTCAGCGCGGCAGTGGAGAATCGCATCCGGATCAGGAAGCGGTCGAATGTCGACCTGATCGAGACGTCGCGAGTTGAACCCGTCGTTCCAACGCGACACTACTTCGAGCTCGTGTTCCTGGCTTGGGTAAGTCAACACGATTTTGAGTTGGAAACGATCGAGCTGGGCCTCGGGCAGTGGATACGTTCCTTCATACTCGATCGGGTTTTCCGTCGCGAGCACCGTAAAGATCGGCGACAACTTGTGCGCCTCGCCATCAATCGTCACCTGGCGCTCCTCCATCGCTTCCAACAGCGCGGCCTGAGTTTTTGGCGGAGTGCGATTGATCTCGTCGGCCAGCAGAATGTCAGTGAATATTGGTCCACACCGCAAGGTGAACGTCGAGTTGGAGATGTTGAAGACGTTCGTGCCGGTGATGTCCGAAGGCATCAGGTCCGGGGTGAACTGAATACGACCGAAGTCGGCGTTAATGATTCGCGATATGGTTTTGACTGTCAGTGTTTTCGCCGTGCCGGGCACGCCCTCGATGAGCGCGTGTCCCTCGGCCAGCAACGCGATCAGGATTTGTTCGATCGCGTCGTCTTGTCCGACGATTACTTTCTGCAGTTCAGTGCGAATGTGTTCGACAGTGGAGGCGACGGTCTCAGGCATCATTGTCAGTTATAGCACAAGATTAAATGTTTTCTGCTGCTTGTCTTGCTTCTCTTTGACGCATACGCAAGCCGAGATCTCTTTCAACTTCGCGCAGACGCCGCACCAGGTCAATCGACTCCCGCCAGGTACACGGGCGGCCATTGATGACTTCTTCACACTCGCGCATCAGCGTTTCCAATCTGTTCGCATCGATCGTCCCACGAGCCGCGATGCGTGATGCGATCTCAGATCGCGGGCTGTTGTAATCAACACCCGCATGTCTGGCAAGCACGCGACGCATACGCGTGTAGATGTTTTCGATCGCGAGATCGAACGCACGCGCGCGCTGTTGCAGCTCGGCCATCGACGCAACAAACTCCAGACTCGAACGTCGATCGACTTGCCGCAATGGCAATGGACGTCCAAAGCGGTTTCCTTTTGTCCATAGCACCAACAGCAGGATCAGCCCCACTTGACCGGCGATTAAAAGCACTGGCGTGCCTTCGAAGTAACCGGAGAAGCTGTTTTGAATCGGTCCTCTGCCCTGGTGAAATTCGTCGAAAGCAATCAACCCTTCGCGTGCGGTGAGAATGTTGAGCGCGAGCTGAAGGTTGTCGTTTAGCTTGATGCCGCTGTTCGAAACGATGTAAGGATCGCTGAGAAGGACGACCCTGCCTGACCCGTAAGTGTAGTCGATCAGCAACGCACCCTTATCGTCGGCAACGTGCATGACTGGCGCCGGCGACTTCCCTTCTGTTTCTGTGAACGACGGCGCATCGTCCCGTTGCTCAATTTCCTGCGGCGGCACGACGGTCATGCGCGAAGCAAAACGAGAAGGCAACACTGATTGAATGTTGTGTGTGAAAACTGTCGGCTGCACGGGTTGAAGCGCAACGACATCCCCGGTCATCTGTTGGACATTGGCCGGGTTGACGTCGAATGCCGGAAACTCAAGCTCTCTCGAGATGATGTCCCAACTGGTTTTGTCTTTCTCTTTCTCTTCATTGAGTGGATTGCGATCGATAACGACGTAACAACCTCCCGCAGCTATCCACTTCGTTAGCGCCTCCCGCTCCGCGTCAGTGAAGCGCACACGCGTCTGGCCCACGACGACGAACGTTTTGATTTCCTTGCCGGCGTCAGTCAGGAGTTTTTGCGGCTGGTCTCGCCAGCGAATCACCTTGTAGCCCGACTCGTGCAGGAAGTCGAAAAACGCGCGCACGCCGGTTGGTCCGGAGTGATAGGTGGAACGATTTGGCGCGATCTCAAAGTCCTGTTGTTTTTCCTTTTTCACATACCTGATGCTGCTAACAAGGGCTAGTAAGCCGATGATGACGGCGAAGGTGAGAATGATGGTGAGTCGCTGGCGCATCGTTTAGTTAATTTCAGATTGCAGTGCTGCGAGATAACCCGCGCGAAAGTCCTGCCAGTCGTTTGGAGTCGCATTCGCGAAACCATACCAGTGACGTTCAAAGCTATCAGTGAGCCCGCGCATGCGCGAATGAAGCCCGGGAACGCTGCGGAGCGAGTTCAAATAGTCGCGATTAGTTTTGTGATGCGCGAGGCTGATCATTTTGCGATCGCCTAACTCGACCAGCAATGCGATGTAAGCCTTGCGAATGGCTGCGCGCAGGTCACCTTGTCGGGCAAGCGCTTCGGCTTCGGAAAGCAGATCCGTCGCCGTCGCTTCGGGCTCGAGTCGTTCACCTAAGACAATGCGCGCCTCACGTTTCCTGCTCGTTTTGGGTTTTCGCGAGCGTCCTGAAAAACGCACGTATAGAGTTTTGAGGACGTAAAGCAGCACCGCCACGGCAAGGCCGATGACGAGGATCTGCGCGATCCTTGTAAGCCAGTTGATCCCGCCTCCGTTGCCCATACGAGGCTTCGGCAAAAACTTCGCCAGCCACTCGAAAAAGTCACGGATCGCGCGGATGAGTGCGTTTGAACCTTCTGTATCGGTAGCGTATTCCGGTCGCGCGAGAATACTCTCCAACCGTGTCCTGGCCCATTGCTTGTTCTCCGCTGGACTGCCGCCGGGGTTCGCACGTTCAGCAACTCTCGTTTCGATTGCTTGAAGCGTCCAAACTATGTGGGCCACTCTTTCGCTACGATTGTCTGCTTTTTCAAGCTCATCGAGTTGCTGGTGCAGCCAGGAGTTATCGACGTTATAAACCTCTCCTTCAAACTCGACAGTCTCATGTTTGGGTAATCTCGTGCGAACACTCTCTATTGCGGTTGGCGACTCGCTGTCGAAGTTATGTCCGCTCTGGCTCAACTCCCCGAGAGTCGAGATCGCATATTTGATATTGAAGTGATAGTCAGCGATTGGAATAGCCGCGGCCGTGGCGGGAAACAGGAAAAGAAACAGCACACCAAATACAGCAGCGAGACTGTAGCGATAATGTGTCATTAACCGTTGATATTCAATATGCTGCTCGATGGTCTCGGTGACATCGGTGGGGGCGGTGGCTGTTTACGTTCCATCGAGTGAAGCGCCGTTCCTAAAGGCGAGATGACGTTCACGTCAGGCAGCTCACCAAGCTGTTGCGACGCCATCAACTCGATGTCGTAACCTTCATGCCTGACGCGCTCGTCAACATACAACAGCGACAGGCCCAGCATCCAAACCGGCGTCAGAAGGACCGAGCTCATTGGCCCGAGAATGCTGTAGAGGACAGCGTACCATACAGGCCAGTCCGCTGTGTCTCGCATGTTGATGCCGCTCGCCGTGCCGACGAATCCGATAATGAAGAGTAGCAGTAGCATCGCTGACATGATGCCGAAAGTCGTGAACAGCGTCATTGCCATCAGGCGTCGAACATTGCCACTGGCAAGCGAGAAACTGCGGCCCACTGCGTCAAATATTCCCTTGCCTTCAACCAGCATCACCTGCGGGACATAAACGATTCGTCCGACAATCAGGAAAAAGAGCCAGAGCGATACTCCGGTCGTCAACAGCGATCCTATGATCATCACGATTGCCGAAAGCCAGGCAGGCACGATCAGTGATAAACCACCCGCGATGATGATGAGGAGGAATACGATCATTTCAGTTGCCAAAAAACAAATAAAGATGGCGGAACAGATCCAAAACAGCATGATCAGAGAAGCGCCGACGAGTCCCCAGAATCGAGCGCGCACGGCGTTGTAGGTGGCGCGCGCGGTGACCGGATCGTTGCGCAGCAGATGTGCGACCAGAGTGCGCGTGGCGCCGCCCATGACGACCAGTATGAAAAGATAACCGGTGACCATAACGACGATGGCCACCAGTAAAAGAAGGACGTTCAGAAGCAGCTCGCTGGATTCATAAGTGCGGAAGACCTGCCGGATACTGATCGAAAAGAGCACCCAACCGGCGGCAACAATTATTACCGGTGGCGCGGCAGTCCTGATCAAGACAAATAGATGGCGACGATAAAGTCTGACGGCGCGATCGATCAGATCGCCTGCGCCTAAAGGCGCGAGAGGAAGTTGAGTGGTGACTGACGAAGACATCCTCGTAAGATTACCACGAGGGGTATCAGCCCGGATCAGATTTAACAACCACTTAGCCTGCGAAGCAGGCGTAAGCATAAAGCCTGGGGCGCCAGCCCCAGGATCACGAAACAAAATAAATATTGAGCCCGTGAAACGGGCGACAGCGCGTGATGCTTTGGGCTGTCGGCCGCTTCGCGGGCTCAAACGTTTATTGAATCTGTGATCCTGGGGCTGGCGCCCCAGGCTTTATGCTTACGCCTGCTTCGCAGGCTGAGGATGACTACGGGCGGCCGAGGGCGCGTTTGCTCTGTTCGATCACTTTTCGGAGATTGTCGGCATCGGGGGCCGTGGGTACAGCTTTCAGATACGTTTCCAACTCCTCAACCACGCGTCCCAGGGCGCCGCGGTCGAGGTAAATAGCGGCGAGCACGCGATGCGCTTCCTTGAAGTCGTCCGGATTCGTCTTCAGGCACGTCAGAAGAGCAGCCTCAGCCTCTTCATTGCGATTTAGTTTATTAAGCGTGCGACCGAGATAGTAATAGGCGACGGAAGTATCGGGCTTGTTTTTCAACGAAGCGCTAAGACTGGTTTCGGCATCCTTGAACTTGCCAAGCCGGTACAGCGCGATCCCGCGGTTGAGCAAAGGCTCATATGCTTCGGGATCGATCTTAAGTGCGGCTTTAAATGCCGACTCGGCGTTATCAAGCTCATTCAGCCGGAGATAAAGAACGCCAATCTGGTTGTGAGCATTAACGAACTGTGGATACTCGGAGACGGCGAGCTTTAGCTCTTTAATCGCTCCTTTAAAGTCTTTCTCCTGCGACAGTTTCGCTGCGTTTTCATAGTGGTCCAGCGCGGCCTTTGGGACTCCCGCATTGGCGGCGCTGACAACCCCGGGCTTAGGCTTTTTCTCTTCGATGGCTCGCAAACGGATCGACACGAAATAAGTTTCCGGTACGATATTACGGGCCCTGGTAATACTAACTTCGTGCGATACAGGCTCGAACTCCTTTTCGCGATCGATAACGATCGTGAACAGGCCCGCTCCAACCTCGCTAAAAACAAATTTGCCGTTTTCGTCAGTCGTGGCCAGGATGTCGCCCCACTCCAGCGAAGCCAGCTTGATCCTCATGCGCGTTTTGATGGGCACACCTTCAGGCGTATAGACCGTGCCGACGATGTAATTGTTTCCACCGAGGCGCGTGTTGGTTGATTCTGTAAGACCGCCCGGGAGCTGGCCCATCGCGAGAGCTGCGGACCAGACAAAGATCGCCCCCACGAATAATAGACGCCGCGTCAAAGTACATGCTTGTGAAACCATGACACACGCTCCTCTGGGAATGAATTTGTTCGATTTCTCTATCCACAGATTACACGGAAAATTTGCTGAATCTGTGTAATCTGTGGATAAAGAATTTGCAAAAAAGGCGTTGCCAATTGCTCGGCAACGCCCTTTTGCAAACTAACCTTGCGGTTAGAAGTTGATACGGATCATGAAGTCCGTGATGCGGCCGCCCGGATCGTTCGATCCGTTCGGATCCTGATACGCCCAGCCATTCAACATCTGACCGAACTGACCGGTGAAAGTCGTGATGTTATTCACGTTGCCGGTCCAGCCGCCCAAACGCCAATTGGTGTGATTGAGCACATCAAACATCGTCATACGGAATTCAACGTTCGCTCGCTCGTTAATCTTGAAGCGCTTGCCGATCGCCGAATCGATCTTGAAGAACTGCGGTCCAAAGATAACGAGTTTACGGAAACCGCACTGACCTGTTGTTCTCGCCTGACAATTACCGAATCCCGCCGGAGCGATGAAACGTCCAGTCGGCGCCTGTCCAGCGGCATAACCGCTGGCAGTGTTGCCGGTGGTCGTGAAGGCCCGGATGGTGTTGTCGATAATGTCTGACGGCAGATAAGTGACATTGGCAACCGAGGTTGCGCCATTAGGTTGAGTAACGGTGGTGTTGAAGTACGGTTTGATCGCGTTCTGGAGCTCATCGACGGTCATGCCAACAAGCTGTACGTTCTCCATCAGGATGGGGGAACCACTCTGCCAACGAACTGTCGGCGAGAGCGTCCATCCGCCCAGGACGAAATCAGACAGCCAGTGTGACGACGCGAGGTACTTGCGACCATGGCCAAACGGCAAGTCCCAGGTTGCGTCAAACTTGAAGGCATGTCTCAAGTCGATCTGCGAGAACGACTTGTCCAAACTACGGTTGCGCAGTGCGTTGTTCGCTGCGTTGCTCTGGTCGCCGGCGCCGAGACCGAAGAAGGTGGTGTTAGCGGAAGCATACGCATTGGTAAACGACTTGCCATACTGATAGCTCGCCTGGAAGCGGAGACCAGCTGACATTCTGCGACGAACTTCAATCACGCCTGCGTCAAACCAGCTCTTCTCGGTATTGTCAAACTGGAAGCAGAAACCGAGTGTGGTTGGGCAGTTGTGGAAGAAGTTGACCGGACGACCGGCGGCCGTTCCGAGGTTTCTTGAAGTTGCGGTGTTCGCCAAATTAGCCGCGAAACCGAGTACATTCGGATTTGAAGCGGCCAGGAAGTTGGTGAACGTCGTACTTGCAAAGCTCGCGTTCGAATAGCTTGTAGTCAAGCTTGGATTTGGATTACCCGGCTGCAGATACGAAACCAGTATCGGCAACGGGGATGTGCCTGTGCCAGCACCAAAATAGCGGAAATTCACGCCACGACCGGCCGCGATGTTCGCTAAGAGGTTTTGCTGGGCCAGGGCAAATTCGGATCCAAATCCATTCTCAATCGCATTGACTTCGTTGATGTTGTACTGAACCTGGAGATCTTTTCCGCGGTTCCCTACATAACGGAACTCGATCACCGTGTCACGTCCGAGCTGACGCTGGTAACCAACGCTCCACGAATCAACATAACCTGAGTGGAAATCCGGAGCGAAGCCCAGGGCGGCGTCCGCAGAGGTCACCGTTCGTGGGTTAATTGGATCCTCACTGAATGCCGGCGGGACTATATTTGGATTACCTGGGTTTCTAAAGAACGTGCCGACGGTTAGGTTGTTGAAGTTAATGGACCGCTGCAGTGAAAGCGACCCACCGGGATTTTGTCCAACGCTGTTCTCGACAATCAACGTACCCTCGCGAACAAATGCGCGCGAGAAACCGCCTCGGAACACGCTAGTGCCGTCTCCGCCAAACAGCTTTTTGCCCAAACCGGAGGTGAAATTCGGACTCCAAACAACACCCACACTCGGGGCGAAGTTGTTCATGTCGTTCTTAAATGCTTTTTCCCCAATTTCGTTGACGCGGACTTTTGGCACCTGACCCGTGAGGGTTCCCGGACTAAACAGATTACCCGGACCCGACACGTCAAATACCATGTTTGGATCGGTCAGGAGCGCGAAGTTTGCTGAATTCATCTTCGCACCCGTTTGCGGCTGCCATCTGATGCCATAAGCCAGCGTCAGATTTGACTTGGCGCGCCATGAATCCTGCACAAACAGACCATTGGTGTTTTCCTGAATCTCGAAGTGGCGCGAACCGTTGAAATGGTATTTGCCATCGGCTCCGAGAATCGCGCTTGAATTGAACCCACTTACACGACCGGTCAGGACGGCATACAGATTCTGCGCATTGGCGAGCTCTGTAGCAGTTGCGCCCGGGACTGTTGCTGGGCCAAGAGTGGCATCGGCAACGTTGGTAAAAGCATTAAGCAAGGCAGTATCACTCGATACCAACCCGAAATTGAGAGTCGGCGCCACTAAGCCCACCGAATCCGAAATCGTCTCGATCTTCTTGAGCTGTCCGCCAAAGCTAAAGGTGTGCGTTCCCTTCACCCACGTGACCGTGTCATTAAAATCCTGCGTCGGCGATGAACGTCCACTGAAGGCATTCCTGATCGCCGGGTTGGTCAGGCCAGCCGCTGCCATTGTGATGGAATATCCCTGCATCAGGTTGGTGAAAAACTCTGGTCCACCAACGAGATCAAATCTCGAATCACCACCGAGCCAGCCGGCCAATTGTGAGTAGCGGAACTCATTGACAACGCTACTACCAAAGCTGGATCTCACTCCGATGGACAATGAGCGTCGATCTGAATTCTGCGTGCCTGCGTTCGCGAGATTCGGGAATGCCGGATCGACACTGTTCAGGAAGTCGACGTTCGAGCGGAAAGGCTGATCGTTGTAGACGCCTTCGATCGAGTGATTCTTCGTGATGTTGCCGTCCATGCGAAGCACGAAGAAACGTCGTCGCTGCTGGCCATCATTCGCGAAGTTAAACGGCTGTCTGAAGAAGAGGCCACCGGTGCCAAGAGGATCAAACGAGCCTCTCACTGCTGTGGCAGTGCGGATGGTGTTCAGCATGTTGTTCACCGTTGGATCGATCGTGGTGACACCAAGACCTCTGGCTCCAGCGATGTTGAACAAGTTGACCGTTTGGGTACCGTTGGTCCCATAACGGAAGATTCCGTTCTGTGCTTCCTGCGTTAGAACTTGTCGTTGGCGGTTAGGCGAAGTTTCGTTGAGATGGAACCGCTCGTAGTTGAAGAAGAAATATGCGCGGCCTTTGCCGGAAGTAACCGATGGGCCACCCTCGCCGAAATGCGGCAACGGGATTGGACCACCGAAGCTGCCGCCGAATTGATTCAAGCGAAGCTTGGCCTTTGGAACCTTAAGGTAGTTGTTTTGGAAGTTGGCTGTGTTCAAGCCTTCATCGCGGTGCTGCCAAAAAGTGCTACCATGATATTCGTCGGTTCCGCGACGTGTTTGGAATTTGATTGCCACGGCGCCGTCACCCGAACTCTCCGAACCTGGAGTAGCCGTTGAAACTGTCACCTCGTCAATCGCATCGATGCGAGGACGAATGAAGGTGAAGAATCCGTCGGACGACTTTAGGAAATTATCCTGCACGTCCACGCCATCGATCTGAATGGTGAGTGCGCTCTTCGGCAGACCATTAATGGATGACGTTCGGACCACGCCCGTGGTCGTTGTACCAGGCAACGTGGTGACCAGGTCGAGAGCATCACGAGACTGAATAGGAGTCTCGAGGATCTGCCGACCATTGATCGTCGTTCCTACTGTTGCCGTTTCTGTCTGCAGCACT
>DASYFE010000205.1:0-3399 GCA_036498585.1 Pyrinomonadaceae bacterium
GTGCTGAGCTGATGATAGAGCTGCATTGCAGACAAACCGTCGAGATGCCGGATGCAGACAATCTGAGATTTCTCACCGGGCACTCGCGAGCTTACGACTTCGTACCGTTTTGCTCTCAGATGCTCGCATAAGTCGTCCGTAAGCTCTTCGAGATACTTTGCGACGTTCTGCACGCCAAAGCGCGTCAGAAGCTCAAGACTCGCCTTAAAACCATATAACAGCGCGGCGGGTCCGGTGCCGGTTTCCCATGCCAGCGCGCCGCGGTTCCAGCCCTGTTCGAAGTTGAAGTAGTCATCCGGGTTCGGAACGCTGATCCAGCCGACGAGCGTGGGTTGAATCCGCTCGCGGGCGCGATCCGAGAGATAAAGGTAACCAACGCCTTCCGGCGACAGCAGCCACTTGTGACCCGCACCTGCCGCCACATCGATAAACTCCGCCTCAACATCGGTCGGGACGACGCCGAGCGCCTGAATCACGTCAACAACGAATAAAGCATCGTGCTGGCGAGCGAGGCGGCCGAGTCGTTCCAGATCCATGCGAAAGCCGGAGGCATACTGAACGTGACTGATGGCGACGACGCGCGTGTTGTGGTCGATCAAGCTTGAGAGCTCAGCGAAATCGATGCGGCCGCCGCGCTCTTCACACATGCGCACTTCGACACCGAAGTTGTCGCGCACGCGCAGCCATGGGTAGATGTTCGAGGGAAACTCGCGGCTGAAGGTGACGATGTTGTCGCCCTTACGCCAGCTCAGGCCGTTGGCGACGGATGAGAGCGCGTCGGAGGTGTTGCGCACGAAGGCGACCTGTTCGGATCGCGCGCCGAGAAGTTTTGCGAGTAGCTCACGCGCCTGCTCTTTCGTTTCAAGCCAATCGCGGAAGTTGATTGAGCCGTTTTCGTGTACGTCTTTGAGTTGCGACTCGACAGCACGGATCGATGTAATCGGTGGAGGCGAGACGGCGGCGTGGTTGAAGTAAAGCGCACGCTCAGCGATGGGAAAGAGGGCGCGGAGTTCCGGAGTCATAAAATTAGTTTTCACGCAAAGACGCAAAGAATCGCAAAGACGCAAAGGCGGGTCAAATTCTTCTTGCGCGCCCGAAGAATCTGGCCCGCCTTTGCGTCTTTGCGATTCTTTGCGTCTTTGCGTGAAATCCTTTTCATGGCGCGTATGGCCTTCGGTAGAACTCCTTGTACAACCAGCCCAGCACACGTGCTTCAGCCGTACACAATGTTTCGATCCAGCAGTTGAGCAGGAATTCGGTGCGGCCGCGTTGGAAGGGTATCTTTTCGGCTTCCTTCACGATCGAGCCGCCGCTTTGCAAATCCAACTTGTACGCATCCGCAGTTGTTTCGTTGGCCTTCGACGCCGCATCGAGAGCGCCGAGAAGCCGGCCTATCCACTCGTGCATGCTGCGCTCAGTCGAGTTGTCGGCGAGCGCTTGAATGATTCCGATCGCGAGTCGATCCTCAGCACGATTGAATTGAAATATCTCTTCGCCCTGCGACTGCACGTGTTGCTGTTTCCACTGGAATACTTCTTCGACCGAAGGGTGCCTGATAATCGCGACTCGCTGATCGTAGTTGAGGAACCACTCGATAACATCCGGAACCGAATCGACGTCGACCTGCCCGTATGCGTCTCGTTGCAGTGGCGGACCCTGAAGATCACTTTCGCTTGTCATTTCTTCACTTTCAAATCGAACGAAGCCTTGATCTCGCCGACAACATCGTCACGACGGTTCTTCACCGGAAAGAACGCGTACTTCGCCACTGCTTCGAGCGACTCGTCGCGCAACACTCCCAGTTGCCGCAACGATTCGATCACGACCGTTGGACGTGCGCGCTTGTCGTCGCCGTCTTCAATCTTGATTGCGATTCCCAACCCCTGCGGCCACTCTTCACTCGGCTTGATGCCGGCCGTGTAAACTCCCTCCGCGCCAACCTTTGAAACTAAACGGCGCGGTGCCGCGCGCATGAGCTCCGTGTCGAGCCGGTCTGATGTTCCACCAATCAACTCCGGATATGCACTCATCACGCGCACGATTCGCTCACATGCATCGCGCGTCTTCTTGTCGAAGCTCGCCGATGGTGAAATTAATCGCGCATACGCAAGCGCCATTGCTTTAACCGTAATTCCAAACGCCGGCACCGCGCAGCCGTCAACACCGATAGCCATGTCAGTCACCGCCACACCCGAGAATTGCGACACGACGTCGACAATCGCCTTCTGTACCGGATTTTCAGGTTTCTCGTAGTTGTCGATCGGCGCGCCGAGGTGAACCGCGACGGCGAGCATCCCGGCGTGTTTGCCAGAGCAGTTGTTATGAAGCGCGCTCGGTTGTTCGCCGCGCGAGCGAAGCTCGAGCGCAGCTTCGGTGCCGTAAGGCTCGTGAGCGCCGCATCGCAATGCTTCGGGACCGAGTCCGATCTTGCGCAACATCGAGGCTGCAAGCTCAGTGTGAATCGGTTCGCCATTGTGTGAGCCACAGGCAAGCGCGACTTCGCGATCGGTAAAACCAAATCGCTCGGCGGCGCCGGTATTTAAAAGCGGTATCGCCTGAAATGGCTTCGCGGAAGATCTCAGGTACGTGACATTCTCGGGTGCGCCGAGAGAGGCGACGATGTTGCCCTCTGGATCGACAACGACGATGTGTCCACGATGACGAGACTCTGTTATCGAGCCTCGGTCAATTTCAACGAGCGGCTCAGCGAGCGGTATCTGTTGCGACATTTGCTCAGCATCTTGCCACAAACAGAACCGAGCGCGGTAGCGCCGGGTCAAATTCCCATCATGAATGCTGAATGAGATTGACCCGGCGCTACCGCGCTCGGTTCTGTTGATGCTGATTACTTAGCGCGCTTAGCGCCGTAGCTGAGTACGGTCAACTTCACGGTGCGTCGTCCGAAACGCATCGCTTCGCGCGACGTCGGTGTCCAGATGTCAATGTGCTTGCCGCGCACGAGGGTGCCAGTGTCAGCCACCAGATACTCACCACTGTAAACTCCGGCTTCGAGCCGCACGCGCGAACCCAAAGGCAGGTGTCTTGGATCGGCAGCAATCAATCCCTTGGCAACGGGTCGTCCACTCGCAGTCCGTCCGCGCAGACTGTAAGCAGTGGCGACGTAATTCGCCGGAGGCATAACATACACCTCTGCCGCTGCGATCTTTTCTCCTATGCTGCCCTTTGGAGAAACGATTGGTTGTTGTGGTTCTTGAGAAGAGTGAGTCTCCGCCGATAGAGTTGTGGCGGTAAAAGTCAAAGAGAAACTCAGAAGTGCAACAGCAATGATCGCACCTCCGCTGAAGTGGTAATTAACTTTCAAATTCGGGTCTCCTGTCCGATGTTGTTTCTTACTCTTCAGCGTCCTGCGCGAGTCCGTTCTTTCCTATGACTCGTCCC
>DASYFE010000206.1:0-11092 GCA_036498585.1 Pyrinomonadaceae bacterium
ATTCTCAACGAGCGCATCATCAATAAACTCCGCCTTGATCCCTAACCGCTCAATCTCGCTTTTATCTCTCACCGGATCGATCCCGATCACCACTTCAAGCAAAGCACCTTCAGCACAAACGCGCCGCAGGCTTCTCATCACCTCGATGTCGCCTACTGCCACTGCACGCAACAAGCTTCCCCACGGAAAGTGCACGTGTACTTCATTCGCCACTCCATTCAGTTCTTCAGGCAACGCTTCGACCGCTGACTGAATGAAGAGAACGTTAGGAGCGCCGCCCTTCGCCGGCTTCCGGTGAATCTTCTCTGAGATCTTCTTGAGTGGACGAGTGTTGGGATCGATCCCGATGTAGAACTTGTTCGGGTTCCGGCGCGCAGACTGGTACACAAAGCGCCCGTCTCCCGTCCCAATGTCGATGATCACCCCTTCGCCTATAAGGTCCGATGAGCCGGTCGAAGGCGTTTTGATCGAGTTATCAGATGGTGCTACCACGAATTGATTTGATCATGATGATTTAGAGTAGTGATTTGATCCAGCCACCGTCAACCTGGATTGACGTTCCTGTGATGTAGCTCGCACGCTCCGACGCGAGGAAAGCGACCGCTGCCGCAAACTCATGCGGCTCGCCCAGACGTCGCATCGGGATCTCCTGCTCCCACTTCCCTCTGAACTCGCTGGGGCTGATTCCCTGCTTCTCCGCCATCATCTCGGCCAGGTCATCGAGACGCTCAGTGCGCGTGTAACCCGGCAGAACGTTGTTGACTGTAATCCCATCCGCTGCGACTTCGTTTGCAAGCGTGCGCGCGAATCCAGTCAGGCCTGCGCGCAAGCTGTTCGACAGCAGCAGGTTCTCAACCGGTTGCTTCACGGCGATTGACGTGATGTTGAGAATCCGTCCCCAACGTCGCTCCTTCATTCCCGGCAATACGAGGCGCGTCAGCTCGACTGCGCTGAGCAGTGTCAATCGTATCGCTTGCTCCCACTGCTCGTGAGTTAGCTGATCAAACCGCCCGGCCGGTGGCCCACCCGCGTTCGTGACGAGAATATCGATGCGCCCAAATCGCTCGATGCCAGCATCAACCAATCGCTTGATGTCATCAGTGACGGTGACGTCTGCGGGCACGGCCAGCACACGTGTGTTACTACGCTCTGCGATCGCCGCTGCAGTTTGATCGAGAGTGTGCGCGTCGCGCGCGCAAAGCACGAGCGACGCGCCCTCAGCCGCGAGTTCTTCAGCAACCGCGCGACCAAGCCCTTGGCTACTCGCTGCCACGAGTGCAACTTTGTCTTTGAGTCCGAGATCCATTATTTCTGCCTGAGATAGTCGTCAGTCTTGTCTAGCCAGTCCTGTCGTGGCGGACTGAAGATGTCCACGTCGAGCGTATCTTCGAGTGCTTCCGCTTTGTGTTGGACGTGCGAAGGAATGTGTAATACTTCACCGGCCATCACGTCGATCACCTGCGCTCCATCTTCGCCGATCCAGAAACGCAGACCGCCTTCGAGGATGTAAGTAATCTGTTCGTTCTCATGTGAATGTCGCGGGACGATCGCGCCTTTCTTCAGATAGACATGGGCCAGCATCATGCGATCGGCGGTTATCAGTCTGCGATCGAGCATGTCACTAACCGGCTCCTTCGGCATCTCATCCCAGCGGTAGAAGGTTACACTCCGTTCGCTCATTATGTGTCTCCGTTTTTATCCACAGATTACACGGATTACACAGAAGTGACAAAAACAAAAAAGGCACAACAGCTTTCGCTATTGTGCCTTTTCTCTTTTGTGCCTTTTGTGGCTAATTCTTGCTGGGCTCGTTGCGAGCCTTAAGGATCTTGCGCAGTTTCATGCGCGCTTTATGAAGTTGTGATTTTGACGTACCCACCGCCACGCCGAGCATCCTCGCGATCTCTTCGTGCTCGTGACCTTCGACGTCGTGCAGTACAAACACTGTCCGATATCCCGGCGGCAGTTGTGTTAACGCATTGTCGAGTGCGATCCGGTCCATCACCGGCATCGCGTTTGGGTTTTCAGTTCCGCTAACGACCTGTACCGGAGTCTCACCTTCTTCCGTCGTTCGCTCCAGCTTCACACTTCGCTTCCGGAAGTGCATCAGACACTGGTTCACCGTCAGCCGATGCAGCCATGTAGTGAAGGCAGAATCGCCTCTGAAGCTGCCAATCTTGCGGAACAACTGTATGAACGCTTCCTGAGCAAGATCTTCTGCCTCAGCGGCATTCTGCGTCATTCGCAGACACAGCGAGTACACGCGCCTGTTGTGGCGTTCGTAAAGCTTCTCAAACGCCCCGATGTCGCCTTTTCCAGCCGCGATTGCCAGGGCGAGATCAGAGTTTGGCGCCGGTTCAGGTTTCGTCGTGGCCGTGAAGCCACCGTGCACAATTGGGAAGACCTCTGAATTAGTCATGCGCTTTGTTTAGCAAATGCGGGGCCACGAAAAGGGGTAAGTAAATCCTTACTTATCACGAGAGTGCGGAGTCTTAGTGGGGAATTTTTAGACGAAACCGGGTCTGTGACACCTAAACGGTGTACCAAGACAGAACCGAGCGCGGTAGCGCCGGGTCAAACTCACCAAACATGCGTTTAACATGAATTTGACCCGGCGCTACCGCGCTCGGTTCTGTGCTGTGTCCGACTTACGGTCGGGTCGGGGCCGGTGCCGGGGCTGGGGTCGCAGTTTGACTCAAACCACGGTTGATAATCATCTTCACTTCGACGCGCCGGTTCTGCTCGCGGCCTTCACGAGTTGTGTTATCGGCGACCGCTTCGGTCTTGCCATAACCCATCGGCGTGACAAACCGGCGTAGCGGAATCTTGTGCTGTACGGCGAGATACTGCACCACCGCATCCGCACGCTCACGGCTGAGCCTGAAATTCTTGGCGTCGCTGCCCGTAGAATCCGTATGACCGGCAACTTCGATCATGAACGCCTTTGCACTGGTTGTTTTCGCGGCAAGCTCATCCAGCGTCTGCTTGGCTTCCGGCGAAAGCACTGCGCTGTTCACACGGAACGTGACGGCGGCAGTCTCCTGCACATCGTAGTCGTCCAATGATGAAACGCGCTCATTAACGGCCTTTACTTCGGCCCGAGCTTCAGCGGCGACGGCGTAAAGCTCATCCATCTGACCGGCCACGCGTTCCATGTTGGCTTCAACAGGACTAACGCGTGTGTCCGAAGTAATTGCAGCGCGCATGTCCGATTCATTGAAGCGAATCTTGTCTGCTACGAGCTGGCCCTGCGCATCACCCCTTCCTTCCACTTCGACAATCAAGCCTCGCAGAATATCCGTGACCGGATATTTCTTGCCGGAACTAAGGAAACCACCCTTGGTTTTAATGCTGGTATTGTCAGTAATCAGGACCTGATAGTCTTGCCTTGTGCGGTCACGAATCGTAAAAACGTCGGCATCGCGGCTGATGACGACGCCTCTGAACTTCATCTTGGACCCCGCCGGAACTGAACGCGCCGTTAAGCTTCGTTCCCGCGTGGTCTGTGTGTTTGTTGGCGTGGTTACTTGCCCAAAAACAGCGGGCGCCACCGATACCAAGACTGCTAGAACACAGCCCACTGCCAGTTTCTTAAAGCTCATAGTTTTTGCTCCTTAATTCTCAATGGGAATGCACAACGGCGCATTCCAGCAACGTCTTAAATGTCGGGGCAAACTTGGTGGGGGTCCAAAAAGGGTAGCAAAACAGGAGCCGAAATTGAAGGGTGTCTCGAAATTAGAACAATGTGCCTTGTCGCGGGTTCGAATAACGCCGTCGACGGTCGTCAAACACGGTCCTTCCGCTTAGTGAGGCCGAGATTGTATTTTCGTGACGAATGAGGGCGTCGAGGTCCACGCGCGGTTCACGCTGTGCTTCAACCATACGCACGAAGCGATCGAGACGCTTGAACCCGTCCAGTTTGTCGGTGTGACCGAGCTTAGCCGCATCGAGCGAGTGGCGCAGAAACCGCAACGACTCATCGTACGTCTTCAATGGTACCGGATGCGGGTGTCCATCCTTACCGCCATGTGCGAAAGCGAAACGCGCGGGATCGTTGAAGCGACTCGGAGCGCCGTGAACGACTTCGGCAACGAGCGCGAGCGACTGGAGTGTACGTGGGCCGAGCTTCTCGAGTAACAGGAGCTCGCTGAAGTCGTGTAGACCTTTTTCGTACGCGACGGCGAGCACGGCTCCGAGTCGTTTCAGATCGACGTCCTTCTCGCGAACTTCGTGATGCTCAGGCAGTCGCAGATGTCGCGCGGCGATGACCGTCTTCTCGGGACGCTCGTTTGCGATCTCGAGTAATGCGCTTTGCGCGTGATCGGCTCTTGCATCGACAAGATTCATGATCGTGCCCTGGTTCTCACCGAAGATCGCCGTGTGTGGATCAGCGACGAAGTCGCGGACCGATGCGGAGTGCCAGTGATATCGACGCGCCAAACCGTTTCGATCATTCAAGCCTTGTTGGACTACGGCCCACTCGCCTTTCGACGTGACTACAAAACTGTGCAGGTAGATCTGAAAGCCGTCAGCGATGGCGTTGTTATCGATACGCGCTGTCAGCCGGCTGGTACGCACCAGAGCGTCGCCATCGAAGCCGCGTCTATCTGCAAGTGCGCGAAGCTCGTTTGGTGTGTTGCGAGAGAAGCGGCCGCGGCCGCCGCAGACGTAAATGCCGAGCTCGTTCGCACGTGGCGCCAGACCGCGTTTGAGTGCGCCCATTACTGAAGTGGTGATGCCGGACGAGTGCCAGTCCATTCCCATCACCGCACCGAACGCCTGAAACCAGAATGGATCGCTGAGACGTGAGAGAAAGGCCGACGTTCCGTAGTCATGAACGATGGTTTCGGTGATCGCAGTGCCGAGCTTCGTCATGCGCTCCGCGAGCCACGGCGGAACACGTCCACCGTGTAGAGGAAGATCCGCGATACCTGATCGTTTCATTAGCCACAGATTATACGGATTCCCAAACCGATCAGCACAGATCCGCGTTCAACTGTCTTTCTTACTTACGCGGCCAATATAAAAGCCTGCTCCAAAGATCATCGTGAGCAGAAAAAAGACCGGGATCAGCATAATGAAACTATCCCATAGCTGTTGCAGCATCGAAGGCCCTCCGTTGTCCGATGACGTGAGGTCATGGGGCGGTGATGAAGTTAATGTAAATGATCGCCGTTGCGAACGGCAAGGTTTTGTTAGAAAGTTTTTCTGCGCTCAGGCTACCAACCTACGAAAATATGCATCAATAGCGTTAGCAAAATAGAAGGTTCTGCAAAGCGCGGGTCTCCCCCGCAATGGTCCAAAGTTAAGTTAGACTTCTGAGACCTCGCTTTCTCGGTCTCAACAAAAACACAACCAGAGATCACTCAGGCAACGGCACGCTCTCTGTGCACTAGCACGACGCCGATGTGTGCCCCTCAGACGGATAGACGAGGACAAGACTATGTATCGCGGATCAATTCTCGGATGGATTGTATTAACTGCTCTCTCCCTGACCATCGTCTTTACGCTTTCCACGATTGTGCACGACGAAAGTGCTGCTGCCGCAATCCAGGAAAATCAGACGCCCACTCAAGGATCGCTTCAAGCTTTCGATAAAGACGGCAAACCAGCCGGCGAGTGTCCGCTGAAGCATACGGACGTGAAAGCGCAAGTCAGCGGATTTCTTTCACGTGTGACAGTCACTCAGGAATTCGAGAACAACTTTCCAAACAAGATCGAAGCCGTCTACAAGTTTCCGCTGCCTGACGCCGCCGCTGTTGACGATATGACGATGGTGATTGGCGAGCGCGTCATCAAAGGAAAGATCCTGCGCCGCGAGGAAGCTCAAGCTGCTTACAGCGCCGCCAAACAGGAAGGAAGGACTGCAAGCCTGCTCAACCAGGAACAGGCAAACGTCTTCACGCAGCAAGTGGCGAACATCCTGCCGGGCCAGAATATTCGCATCACGATCAGCTACGTCGAAACACTTCAATACGAAGATGGCGTGTATGAATGGTCGTTCCCGATGGTTGTTGCTCCCCGTTACGTCTCTAACGGTCCCGCTGATGCAAATCCGCAAACAGACGCCTCACCTGATTCTCCCACCAACGCGCCCGTTGAAACGCGTGGCGGTCACGATATCTCTCTCGAAATCGATTTGGATGCTGGTGTGCCGATCGTTGCCATTAACTCCCAGTCGCACGAAACCGAAGTGCAGCAGCTTAACGAAAAGCGCGCCGTCGTGCGTCTCAAAGATCGCGCCACTCTGCCAAATAAAGATTTCCTGCTGACGTATCGTGTCGCAGGCGACAACATCAACGATGCCGTCCTTACCCATCGCTCCGAAAGGGGTGGCTTCTTCACTCTCATCCTACAGCCACCCCAGCGCGTTGCCGTCGAAACCGTAACTCCGAAAGAACTGGTTTTTGTGCTCGACACTTCGGGTTCGATGAGTGGTTTTCCAATTGAGAAAGCCAAAGAAACCATGAACCTCGCTCTTTCGACACTCAACCCGCACGACACTTTCAACTTGATCACCTTCGCAGGCGATACCGCAATCCTTTTTCCTGAACCCGTACCCGCTACGCGGCAAAATCTGCAAAAAGCGAAGAAATTTATCGAGACGCAGGAAGGCAATGGCGGTACGGAAATGATGAAGGCGATCAAAGCCTCGCTCGATCCGTCAGATTCACAACAGCACGTTCGCATCGCTTGCTTCCTGACCGACGGCCAGGTTTCTAACGAAGCCGACATCATTGCCGAAGTGCAGAAACATCCGAACGCGCGCGTGTTTGCAATGGGGTTTGGGCCAGCGCCCAATCGTTCGCTGCTCGACAAAATGAGCCAGTACGGTCGCGGCGAAGTTAATTACATCGCTGAAGTTGGTGACACGTCTGCGGTGGCGCGTGTTTTCAGCGATCGTGTTCGTAGTCCATTGTTGACGGATATCTCGATCGAATGGTCAGACCTTCCCGTAACTGAAATTTATCCAAAACGAATTCCCGATCTTTTCAGTGCGAGACCGCTGGTTATTTCGGGTCGCTACACAAAAGGCGGCAAAGGATCGATCTGGTTGAAAGGGAAAATGGCCGGTCAGGATTTTGTTCGTGAGATACCGGTGGAATTGCCGGAAACAGAAACCGATCACGACGTACTCGCCAGCCTTTGGGCCCGCCGCCGTATCGATGATCTGGTTGGCGACGAGATAGCGAACGCGGAAAACAAACCCGCGCAAGATCAGGCGCGAGAAGAGATCACTAAACTCGGCCTCGAATTCAAGCTGATGACGCAGTACACCTCGTTCGTTGCGATTGACGATGTTGTTTTCACTGGACCAGAAGACGCTGTACGCGTCGAGGCTTCGGCTCAAACAGTGGGCGGTGCTCCGTCCGGTTTAGTCAATTATGTGACTGTCACGGCCGCTCCTCCGAATTTTCTATCGTCCTCCGGCAGTCAAAATTCTTTCACCGCAGGCTCCGTCACGCAGTTGCCGGTCCAGGGAAGAAGCTTCCTCGGTTTGCTTACCTTGACCCCGGGAACCGTAGTCGCGCCGAACAACACGAACGCTTCGGTCAATGGTCAACTCCCGAGCTCGAATCTATACAGGCTCGACGGTGTTAGCGCGAACTTCGGCAGTGCCGCAGGCGCCGGAAATCCTGGTGCATTTGCATCCGGCAACATGCCCGCGCTGACGGCGAGCGGCGGCGCAAACGGGATTGCGACATTCGACGCGATATCGGAATTCAACATGCGATCATCTGCGGTGCAGGCGGAACATGGTCTAGTCGCCGGCGCGCAAGTGAACATCGTTACGAAGAGTGGAACGAATGACTTTCACGGGTCGCTATTTCACTTCTTTGGAAACGACGCGCTCGATGCTAACGATTGGTTTGCCAACAGTCGCGGGCTAAAACAACCGGCGAAGAGATTGAACTCCTTCGGCGGTACGTTTGGTGGACCAATCAAGAGAGACAAAACGTTCTTCTTCGCGTCGTATGAAGGAATGCGTCTGCGACAACCGATGGTCGGCATCACTGATGTGCCTTCACTCGCTTCGCGAACCGGAGCATTCCTGGATGTCTTTCCGGTTCCGAACGCCGCTTCAAGGCCCGATGGCTTCGCGGAGTTTGCGGCGAGTTTTGCGAATCCTGCGCGACACGACGTCGGCAGTATCAGCATCGATTCCAGTTTGAATTCTAAAACCACGGTGAGCGGCCGTTATCACTTCGCTGACTCGGACGCGACGCTACGTGGTCCAAACGGCTTTTCGCTCAATACGTTGAATCGCATTCAGGATAGGGCGCAGATGTTCACCGGATCGGTGACTCACACGCCTTCATCGACGACCGTTATCGATCTACGTGCGAACTACAGCCGCTCGCGTGTTAATGGATCGTACTTGTTGGATAACTTTGGCGGTGCTGTCGTTCCCGACACTCCCTTCCCTGCTGCTGCTTTCACGTTCGATCTGAATTCACGAAACGCTGCGTGGATGATTGGCGACGAGCAGTCGAACCTGCAACGCCAGTTTAATCTCATCGGTTCGGTCGATAACGTTCGCGGGGATCATACGCTGAAGTATGGCGGTGATTACCGCCGCATATCGCCCTCGATCGATCTGCGATCGTCCGAGGTCAATACGCTGTTTGACGGCACAGAGCAGGCGAGCACGGGCATTCCGACGCGCGTCAACTTTTTGCGCTTTGGCGATCCGCAGAATCCTTTGTTTCATAACCTGTCGCTCTTCGCGCAGGACACCTGGAGGCCGAGGAAACGATTAACGCTGAATTACGGTCTGCGCTGGGAGCTGGCGCCGCCGCCATCGACTGACGGGCAGGCATTTTCCGTCGATCAAGTAAACGATCCGACTACACTCAAGCTCGCCCCAGCCGGCAGCTCGCTTTGGCAGACGCGGTTCCTAAACTTTGCGCCACGCACCGGAATTGCTTACGAGCTTTCGAATCGAAGCGGGCATGAGCTGGTATTGCGCGGCGGCGCCGGCATCTTCTACGACCTGGGCGGGGAGCGTTCCGGCGACATCTTCGCGAGCTCAATTCCGTTCGTCTCAGGCAGCCCGGATTTGCCGTTGCTGGCTTTCGATCCGCAACTCAAGACGCCTTACGTGATCAGTTGGGACGTGTCGCTGCAACATGGCTTAGGACAACGGCAAACGATCACCGCAACTTACCTGGGCTCGTCAGGAAAGAGACTTCTGTACACGGAAACTCTTCTGGACCAGAATCCGGATTTCAGTTTCCTCCGCGTGACTACGAACCGCGGGAAGTCTAACTACGACGCGTTCCAGCTCAAGTTTGAGCGTCCATTCACAAATCACCTCGGAACACTCGTCTCCTACACCCTCGCGCGCTCCATGAACAACCTCACGAACGACTCAGCTCGACGCGTGGTGATGGCGGGATTCGATCCCCGTCCGTCGGATTTCGACGTGCGTCATCAACTCACCGGCTTTGCTAATTACGAGTTGCCGGCGTTGTTCTCGACCGGCGTTGGTAACAAGCTGTTTCGCAACTGGGCGCTGGACTCGATCTTCAACGCACGCTCGGCTCGACCACTGAAGTTCGTGACGATGTTTCCGACGTCATTCGGAGTTGGATACGTGCTGGAGGATGTTAGAGAGCGCGGCTTCCCGCTGTATCAGGTGGACATGGCGCTGCGGCGGAAGTTCAATTTCAGTGAAGCAGTTGGATTACAGATCCAGGCAGATGCATTCAACATCTTCAATCATCCGAACTTCGAAGACCCCGTCGGCAACGATCTCGTCCTGGGAACTCCGATTAGACAGAACCTGGCCGTCGGGCAATCGACATCCATGAGCGGGCGCAGTCTGTCGGGCGGTGGTTTCCCGTCCTTCTACAGCTTCGGCGGCCCGAGGACGATGAGACTGTCAGTGAAGTTGATTTTTTAAGAGTATTCCGTGCATGTTGCCGTTTCGATGGCAATTTCGGCTCGCCACAGTGAGGCATTACGTACTAAGCAAAAGCAATAGAGTCTGAAACTCACCCTTTCTCTGCCGCAAGCTTGCGTCAATGGCGCTGAAAGCATGTCGGAAGCTTGCGCCTCAAGAAGTCTTGTCCCAAGATCATCTATCGGAGGTATTAGATGCTCTTCAAATCGGCAATGCCAGTTGCGCTTTCGCTTATAGTAATCACTTTGGCATTTGGATTCCTCAGCAAGAACCCGCTATCAAATCAGGATGCAGCAAAAGCGATCGAACAGGATTTAGCTGCAGACAAAAAGAAATCACAGTTAACGGCACGAGAACTTGACGACGCAGCAACGCCAGTCGTCGATCTCTATAGTTCATCTACCGCTGCTGTCAGTACCGATCGATTATCTAAGAATAGGCGGCACGATAACGAAGGGATCGTCAAAAGTGAGATCGATCCAGGCATAACAAATGTTTTCAGGGACCCTCTTGAAGATATCTCCGATCTCCCTACGGATAAGAGTGAACTTATTGTTGAAGGAAGAGTAACCGACTCGGCGGCTTTTCTTTCTAGCGACAGAGGCGCGGTGTACTCGGAATTTTCAGTCGAGGTCAGTGATGTCTTGAAGGATACCTCTGGCCTTAAAGTAAGCAGCGGTCATTCGATAGTAACGGAAAGGTTGGGTGGACGGGTTAAATACCCGAATGGCCAGATTATTCGTTACGGAATCGTCGGACAAGGCTCTCCGGCAAAGGGAAAGAATTATCTATTCTTTCTCTCCCGAGCAGAACAGGGCAACTACAATATATTAACCGCTTATGAACTACAGGGTAATAAAGTACAGGCTCTGGATGGTGCGAGAGTCAATCTTGGGATCGGTAATTGGGTTTTCGATAAGCACAACGATGAAGATTATCAAACCTTCAGGAAGGGGGTGGAACAAGCCGCAAAGAATCCTCCTGGCGGGAATCAAAAAGGAAGGTCTGTTTCATCCGTGGCCCTGAGGGCATCGTCCTCGGGCTCGCCGAGGAGCTACGCTAACGGCTGGCGCTCTCAGATTTAGTATTCCTTCTCAAAGTCTCTATGCACCCACAGAAACTCCTTTTGCTTGTTCAGAACCTTACGCAGATCGCCAAAGCCCGGGTCTTCTTTCTTCAGCCACG
>DASYFE010000207.1:0-15961 GCA_036498585.1 Pyrinomonadaceae bacterium
CTTGTGATACACGACATGCTTGGACTTTCTTTCGGGAAACAGGCACGCTTCGTCAGGCCTTACGCGAATCTCCGCGAAGTGATGACGGATGCTATTACCAGATACGCTGACGATGTTCGCAACGGCACGTACCCCTCGCAAGATGAATCTTATGCGCTTCCTGCTGAGGCAGCAGACGAATTGAACATCGAAGCCCCCTCAAGGGACTTAAACATCGAGAAGTCCTAATCCAACCCCCAAACTTATGGAGATAATCAACCGCCGTCAGCGCATGAGTTCCGTCGCGCGCAAAATTCGCCGTGAACAGGATAAAACTGTGGGACTGGTTCCGACGATGGGCGCGCTGCACGAAGGACACCTGAGTCTCGTGCGCGAAGCGAGACGGATGTGCGACGTTGTCGTGGTCTCTGTGTTTGTGAATCCAGCGCAGTTTGGACCAGGCGAAGATTTCGAGCACTATCCCCGAGACCTGACCAAAGACACCGCGCTGCTGACTGATTACAACGTCGATTATATCTTTGCGCCGACTGTCGAAGAGATCTATCCCAAGGGCTTTTCAACTTACGTGAATGTTGAGGGGCTTTCAGAACCGCTCGAAGGACATTCACGACCGGGACACTTTCGCGGGGTCGCGACAGTCGTCACTATCCTGCTCAACACCGTGCGACCTGACTTCGCTTTCTTTGGTCAAAAGGACGCGCAACAGGCGCTCGTGATCAAGCGGCTCGTCAAGGATCTCGCGTTCGATACAGAGATCGTCATATTGCCGATTGTGCGCGAGGATTCAGGGCTCGCGATCTCTTCGCGCAATCTTTACCTGACTGCGGACGAGCAAAACTCAGCGACGATTCTTCATAAAGCCCTGAAACAGGCGAAAACCGCATTTAAGGAAGGCGAGCGAAACGCGGGCCGGCTGGCGGACATAATTCGCTCGACTGTCGAAACGGAACCGCGCGCACGTTTAGACTATGTCACAATCGCTGACGCGGAGACGCTCGATAAACTCGATCGGCTCGATGATCGACCGATACTGATCGCGCTCGCGGCGTACGTAGGCAAAACGCGCCTCATCGATAATGTGATTTTGAATAAGGTGAAGAAGAAAGACGTTGCCGCTCCAAAGTAAGAAGCACATCCATTTCACACTCAACGGCGAACACACCGAGGTCGCCTTCGCACCGCACAAGACGTTGCTCGAAGTTTTGCGTGAAGATCTCAATCTCACCGGGACAAAGCACGGTTGCGAGCTGGGCGAGTGTGGCACGTGCGCAGTGCTCGTCGACGGGCGCTCGATCCTCTCGTGCTTGATGCTCGGTCTTGATGCTGAAGGTCGTGAGGTCAAGACGATTGAAGGCATGGCGGATGGCGCTGAGCTACACCCGCTGCAACAAACGTTCGCCGATCTTGGCGCGGCTCAGTGTGGCTACTGTTCACCTGGGTTTTTACTGGTTGCTGAAGAGTTGTTGAAGAAATCACCCAACCCATCACGCTCTGAAATCCAGGAAGCGCTCTCCGGCAACCTGTGCCGTTGTACCGGCTATATTAAAATCTACGAAGCCGTTGAGCTCGCCGCTGCACGCATGCGTGGCGAAGAAATGCAGTTACCCAAGGAGAGCGTCTACGGGCTAGACTAAAATCCGTACTTTTTATCCGTGTGGCTAAAAACTTGAACATTATCGGAAAGCCTTTTCGGAAAGTTGATGCGCGCGCGAAGTGTGTCGGCCAGACGAAGTTCGCGGACGACATCGTGCTGCCGCGCATGTTGTTCTGTAAGATCCTGCGCTCGCACCTGCCTCACGCGTTGATAAAGAACGTCGACGTCTCGAAAGCGCTGGCATTGCCCGGCGTTTTTGCTGTTGTCACCGGAAAGGATTTCCCGATTCCGTACGGCATCCTGCCTGTCAGCCAGGACGAACACGCGCTCTGCATCGATAAAGTGCGCTTCATCGGCGATCCGGTCGCGGCCGTTGCTGCTATTGATGAAGACGTCGCGTTCGATGCGATGAACTTGATCGAAGTTGAATATGAGCCGCTCAACACGATCTCGACGATCGAAGAAGCAGTGCTGATCGACGAGCCGCGTATTCACGATTACGGCGACAGTGGCAACGTTCATAAGAAAGTGTCGCTCGAGTTTGGCAATCTCGAAGAAGGATTTGCGGAAGCCGATCTCGTTCGTGAAGACACGTTCTTCTACGAAGGCAACACGCACCTGCCGATGGAGCAGCACGCCGCGGTTGCGCACTTCGATTCAGACGGAAAAATCACGCTTTGGAGCTCGACGCAAACACCACATTACGTCCATCGCGCGCTCGCGAAAGTGCTCGGCTTGCCGGCAAGTCATATTCGTGTGATTGCAACGCCGAACGGTGGCGGGTTTGGCGGCAAGAGCGATCCGTTCAATCACGAAGTCGTCGTTTGCAAGCTCTCGATGATCACCGGGCGTCCGGTGAAAGTAACGTTGACGCGTGAGGAAGTGTTTTATTGTCATCGTGGGCGGCATCCGGTGTTGATGCACGTCAAGACGGGCGTGAAAAACGACGGCGCGATCACGGCGATGCATTTTCAGTCGTATCTCGATGGAGGCGCCTACGGAAGTTACGGCGTCGCCAGTACCTTCTACACCGGCGCACTGCAGACAGTTACTTATAACGTACCGCGTTACAAGTTTCAGGGAATACGAACGTTTACAAACAAGCCGCCGTGTGGTCCAAAGCGCGGGCACGGCACGCCGCAGCCGCGTTACGCGTTGGAAGTCCAGCTCGACAAGATCGCCGAGCAATTGCAGCTCGATCCGGTTGAGATTCGTCGCAAGCATCTTGTCGCGCCAAATACTGTGACGGCTAATTACCTGCGTATCGGCAGCATGGGTTTGGGCGCGTGCATCGACAAGGTTGTTGAAGGCTCGCGTTGGAAAGAACGCTTTTCCTGGGACGGTGGCAATCGCAAGCTGCCGTTTGGCAAAGGCATCGGCATCGCGTGCAGCTCGTACATCTGTGGCGCGGGTCTGCCGATTTACTGGAATAACATGCCGCAATCAGGTGTGCAGCTTCGTCTCGATCGACAGGGCGGCGTTTGCGTGATGTGCGGCTCGACCGATATCGGGCAGGGATCGGATTCGATACTCGCCTACATCGTTGCTGAAGTTCTCGGAATCGATCCGTTTGATATTCGAGTTGTGACTGCCGATACGGATCTGACGCCGGTTGATCTCGGTAGTTATTCTTCTCGTGTCACGCTGATGACCGGCAACGCCGCGATTCAGGCAGCCGAGCGTGCGCGTGAGTTGCTAGTGATGGCGGTCGCTGAAAAGCTGGGCGTTCCGATCGAGAATCTTTCGCTTGCTGAGCGACGCGTGTTTGATGTCGAGAACCCGGAAGTCGGCGTTTCGTTTGCGGAAGCGATTGTGTTGGCGGAGTCGAAGTTTGGGACGATTGGCACGGTTGGCTCGTACACGCCGCCGCGATCGCCGGGCAAGTTCAAAGGCGCCGGTGTTGGACCGTCGCCCGCATACAGTTATTCCGCGGCGGTGGCTGAGGTTGATGTTGATCCGGATACGGGGATCGTCGTGGTCGAGCGGGTGTGGATCGCGCACGACATCGGGCGCTCGATCAATCCGATGCTCGTTGTGGGACAGGTTGAAGGCAGTGTCTACATGGGTCTCGGCGAGATCCTGATGGAAGAGATGGTCTACCGCGAGAACCGCAACGTCGTACACAAGTTTCCGTCGCTGCTGGAGTACAAGAGCCCGACGACGATGGAGATGTGCGACGTCAAGACGTACCTGATCGAAGATCCGGATCCGAACGGCCCATACGGCGCGAAGGAAGTTGGTCAAGGCCCGTTGTTACCTGTGCCGCCGGCAGTTGCGAATGCAGTCTATAACGCGGTCGGCGTCCGTATCGACGAAGTCCCTATTACACCGGAAAAAATCCTCCGCGCGCTAAAAGACAAATCACGCGGCCGCGACGGACGCTACGGCCCGGACAACATACCACCCGTCGCCTGGCCCGAGCCCTTGAAAGTATTGACGCCCGCTGAAGGAGGAGACGGTAGCGAAATGCCGCGAGTTGCCGTGCATTCTTAAGGTGTTATAGGTGAAACTACCGAATAGCGAAAATGCAGTCGTTGATATCGCAAAGATCCGCGATTATTGCCTGAATCCCGATCATCCAGACGGGAAACACAAAGCGAGGGTATTTCTGGCTACACTCGGCATTACCCGGAATGATGCCGAGGAGTTGCGGCAATTAATACTAGAAACGGTGTTGAGCGCTGACGCAGTTGAACAAGATCCGAGTCCTTATGGTCGCCGATTTGCAGTTGATTTTCAGGTAGTGCGAACACAAAAATTTGTTCTATGTTCAGCGGTTGTGCGTACCGGATGGATTATCAGGAACGATGAGAATTTTCCGCGGCTCGCCTCCTGCTACATCCTCAAAGGAGTTATTGAAGATGGATGAAATTAGATTACTTGATGTTATTGCACTTACGGAAGACTTAGAGGCGGAAGGCCTGCGACGGGGCACGGTTGGAACAGTTGTCGAACAATGGAAAGACGGAGTGTTTGAAGTTGAATTTAGCGACAACTCCGGCTCAGCCTATGCACACGTTGCGTTACAACCTGAGCAGATGTTGAAGTTGCACTTCAGAAGAGATGAGGCGGCTTAGGAAAGCATCAACTATTTTATGATGCGATTGCCCAAATTTGAATATCACGTTCCGCAGACGATCGCGGAGGCGGTGAGGATTAGGGGCGACGCGGGGCCGATAGGTCAGTTCGTCGCCGGGGGGACCGATCTGTATCCGAATATGAAGCGCCGGCAACAAACGCCCAAGACCGTCATCTCGGTGATGCGTCTGCCGGAGCTCAACCAGATTACTGGCGACGGTAACAGCGGCTTGCGCATTGGCGCGTCAGTAACGCTTACGGAAATCTGCGAACATCCGATCATCAATCGTGACTACCCGGTCGTCGCCAAAGCAGCGCGCACGATCTCTACACCGATACTCCGCAACATGGGAACCGTCGGCGGCAACCTGCTGCTCGACACGCGGTGCAACTACTACGATCAGAATTACGAGTGGCGCAAAGGTATCAACTTCTGTCTCAAGAAAGATGGGGACGTTTGCTGGGTCGCACCCGGGAGCTCGAAGTGTTGGGCGGTTCAATCCTCCGATCTCGTACCGGTCATGGTTGCGATCGGCGCGAAGTTGCGCTTCGCTTCAACGCTTGGTGAACGCGTGGTCGACGCTGCCGGCCTGTACAATGACGACGGCATCGACTACCTGCACAAGCGCCCTGACGAGCTACTCGTCGACATTCAACTTCCGCCGACAAACGGCTGGCGCGCTTCGTATCAGAAATTACGCCGTCGTGGCGCTTTCGACTTTCCCGTGCTCGGTGTCGCGTCGTGGATCAAGACTGACAACAGTGCCGTCACGGACGCTCGCATCATCCTCGGCGGTATCGCGCCTTCTCCAGTCGAGGTCAAAGAAGCTGCGACGGCCTTGATTGGAAAGCCACTCGCAGACGATCGAATCCAGGCGGCGGCTGAAGCGGCTTACATCAAAGCTCGTCCACTCGACAATACCGACTTCGTCTACCAGTGGCGCAAGCAGATGGCGCGGCAGTACACACTCCGCGCACTGCGCGATCTTCAGAGTTGAAAGTCACTGCAGCAATTCTCCTCGCCGCCGGCCGCTCCAGCCGTATGGGGGCGTTCAAGCCGCTACTCCCCTTCGGAAACAAAACCGTCATCGAGTGCTGCGTCGACTACCTGCGCGAGGGCGGCGTGGAAGAGATCGTGGTCGTCCTGGGCCACCGCGCCGACGACATTCGCCAACAAGTCTCCGGCGTTGAGTTCGCACTCAATCCTGATCCCGACAGTCCGATGGGCTCATCGATCGCGGCGGGCGTGCGCGAGCTTCCCGAGACAACTCAGGTAACCTTGATCGCGCTCGTAGATCACCCGGCCGTCCCGCCAACAGTCGTCTCAACACTCCTCGAATCATGGAAAAGCGGCGCTCGTCTCGTCATTCCAACCTGGCAAGGTCGCGGCGGTCATCCGGTGCTCGTCGATCTCAGTTTGAAGCCTGAATTGCTCACCCTTTCGGAGAGCGGCGGATTGAGGGCGCTTTTTGATGCCCACCGCAACGAGGTCACACGCGTCGCGGTTGACTCGCCGTTCATTGCTCGCGACATGGATACGTGGGATGATTACACGTCCCTACACATGGAAGTTACTGGCCGTCCGCCTAGACCAACGTAACTCTGGCTGCATTCATCTAACGCCCATTAGTCGAACGTTTAGAGCCGTTCGGCGAAGGAGAAAGATGGTTCGAAAAAGTCGAAAACGAGTCCTGGCTGGGTTCATGACTCTGCTGGCAACCACGGTTGCCCTCGCGCAGAATCCGGCGCGCGCGGACTTCTCGCTGCGGTCGATCGACGGTCAAACAGTCACGTCTGACAGTCTTCGTGGCGAGATCGTAGTGCTTGCGTTTGGCGCGTCGTGGTTGCCGTTGTCGAAGACCCAACTTCAGGGTGTGAGAAAGCTGGCTGACGAGTACAGCAACCGAGGTGTTGTGGTTTACTGGGTCAGCACTGAGTCAGACGATCCTAAGTCGAAGAACTTTGCGAGTGACGAACAACTGCGATCGTTCGCGAACAAGTATGGTTTGAAAGTTACCGTGTTGCGAGATCCTGATGGCGCGGTGTCGAAGAAGTTTGGCGTGGACCAGCTTCCGTCGATCGTGATACTCGACAAACAGGGCAACATGGTTGATGGGCCAATCGGCGGGCTCGATCCCAACGGCAATCTCGCCGCGCAACTAGCTTCCCGACTCGATAAGCTGCTGTAACAACCACCTTACTTGCATCAACTGTAGGGCGGCCCTCCGTGGCCACCCGTTGTATGTTAACCTGTTCCTCACAATGGCATTCACGCTGATCAACCCTGAGACTCTCGGCGCGCCGAGTGGTTATTCCAACGGCCTGCTCGTCGACGGCGGCGGGAAACTGCTCTTTATCGCCGGTCAGATCGCTTGGGATAACAACCAAAAGATCGTCAGCGACGATTTCGTCGAGCAGTTCGATAAAGCACTCGCAAACGTGATCACGGTGCTGCGCGCCGCTGAAGGCGAGGCGGAACATATCGCGCGGCTCGTGATATACGTCACAGACAAGATCGAGTACCGCGAACGCACGAAAGAAGTCGGCGACCGTTACCGCAAACACATGGGCAAACACTTCCCTGCCATGGTTCTGGTCCAGGTCGCGGGCCTTTTAGACGATCGGGCGAAAGTCGAAATCGAAGGCATGGCGGTAATACCGGCATGAAACAACCGACAACTTTTCTTTACGAGCAGGACGACTCAGGCATCGCAACGATCACGCTCAATCGTCCCGAGCGGCTTAACGCGCTGACTTTCGAAGTCTATCACGAGCTGACAGACACGTTTGCTGCGCTGCGTGACGAACGTGCAGTGCGCGTCGTAGTGATCACGGGATCCGGAAGAGCGTTCTGTTCGGGTGGTGACGTACACGACATTATCGGTGAGCTCTTCAGTCGCAACATGGAAGGCCTGCTCGAGTTTACGCGCATGACGTGCGAGCTCATTCAGAACATGCGTGCATTGCCGAAGCCTGTGATCGCGAGTCTGAACGGCACGACCGCGGGCGCAGGCGCGTGCATCGCGCTTGCATCCGACATTCGTATCGCCAGTGAAGAAGCGAAGATCGCATTCCTGTTTGTGAAGGTTGGTCTCGCGGGCACTGACATGGCGGCGTCTTATTTACTGCCCCGCGTGGTCGGACTCGCGAAAGCAACCGAGATGCTTTACACGGGAGACTTCGTGAGCGCCGCTGAAGCCGAACGCATCGGGCTTTACAATCGCGTCGTACCGCCAAGCGAACTAGCCACAGCAACGAGGGCCTTCGCTGAGAAACTGGCGCGCGGACCAGCGTTCGCACTCGGCAAGACAAAAGAGATGCTCAATCGCGAGCTCGACATGAATTTCCAAACTGCTCTGGAAAGCGAAGCGCAGGCGCAAGCGATCTGCATGCAGCATCCCGATTATCGCGAAGCATACGAAGCGTTCGTCGCAAAGCGCGAGGCAAAGTTTCAATAATGGATCGCCTGATCTCCCAACTTCCTTTCTTCACGCCGGAGCATCGTGATCTTGCGCAAAGCGTTGCGCAGTTTGTCGCACAGGAGATCGAGCCGCGCGCTGCCGTCGAAGAGAATGTTGAAGACGCGGCCAGGGATTTTGTACGCCTGCTCGCGGGCGCTGGTCTTTTGAAGTACGCGGTCGCCGAGTCGAAGATTGACGTGCGTGCTTTGTGTTTGATTCGCGAGGAGCTTGCTTACTCTTCCGCGCTCGCCGATCTGGCTTTCATCATGCAAGGTTTGGGAACGTACGCGATTGCTCGCGCCGCACCCGATCACGTTCGCGACTTCTGGCTTTCACGCGCCGCAAACGGCAAAGCCATCGCCGCGTTTGCACTCACGGAACCCAACGCGGGATCGGATGTCGCCGCAATCGAGACAACGGCTCGACGTGACGGTGAAACGTACGTCATCGACGGCAGAAAACGCTTCATTTCAAACGCCGGTATTGCCGATTTTTACATCGTGTTTGCAAAGACGGGGACACGTGAAGACGGGCGACCTGTGCTTTCGGCGTTTGTGGTCGGATCAAAGATGCCGGGCTTTCGCGTTGTCGAGCGCACTTCGCTGATTGCGCCACATCCGATCGGAGAGATCGTATTCAGTGAGTGTCGAGTGCCGGCTGAAGACATGGTTGGCGAAGAGGGGGACGGCTTTAAGCTGGCGATGAAAACGATGGACACGTTTCGCGCGAGCGTTGGGGCCGCGGCCTGCGGCATGGCGCGACGTGCGTTCGACCAGGCAGTTCGTTACGCATCCGCCCGCAAACAGTTTGGTCGCCTGTTATCTGAACATCAATTAGTCCAGGCAAAGCTCGCAGACATGATCACTGAGCTCGACGCCGCCCGACTGCTCGTTTACCGTGCGGCTTACGCGCGAGACACTGAAACCGGCCGAGTGACACGTGAGGCGAGTGAAGCAAAGTTGTTCGCCACCGAAGCCGCCGGACGCATCATCGACAGCGCCGTCCAAATTCATGGCGGTGCCGGCCTGGTCAGCGGAACGGTCGTCGAACGCATGTATCGCGACGTGCGCGCGCTGCGTATCTACGAAGGCACCTCCGAAATCCAAAAGCTCGTCATCGCCGGCCAGCTCTTAAAGGAACAAGGATGAAGCCGCTTTCGCCTGATACAACTCCACACATCCAGCGCAAACATTATGAGTTGATGCGGAAGCTTTCGCCGGAGAAAAGACTCTCGATGGCATTTGCACTCACCGATGCCACCCGGCAAATGGTACTCGCAGATCTACAACACCGCTTTCCCGAGGCAAGCGAGTTCGAAATTAGACGGCGCTTCATCGCCCGAGTGCTATCACGCAAAGATGTTATTCGCGCCTACGGCTTCGATCCCAAAGCGGAGGATTTCTGAAGCTCAATGGATCGACCTTTATCAGTCTTGTCGCAGGTGACAGCTATACTGGAGCAACAGAACATCTCTTACGTGCTGGTCGGCTCCTTTGCCAGCTCCATACACGGCATGTATCGCTCAACCGCAGATATCGACATTCTGGCTGACATTCATACCGAGCAAATTCGTCCGCTTTTTGAGGTTCTTCAAGAAAGTTTTTATGTGGACGAACATGCCATGAGTGATGCGGTCGCTCATGGCCGATCTTTCAACGCGATCCACTTCGATTCAGTCTTCAAAGTCGACATCTTCATTGCAAGAGCCGACGAGTTTGCGCTTACACAATTGAATCGCAGGCAATTACGAAAATTTTCGACCGAGAATGATGAAGCTTTGTATATAGCAACCGCCGAAGATACGGTGCTGGCGAAACTTCGGTGGTATCGAGCGGGTCACGAAACATCGAGTACTCAATGGAACGATGTACTAGGCGTGTTAGGAACATCTCGCAGCTCTTTGGATCTCGAATACCTGCATACTTGGGCCAGCAAGCTTGGGATTGATGATTTACTGCAAAAGGCCTTGAACGATGTTGAGGAAGAGTCTGATTCATGAAGATCAACGTCATTGGTGGTGGGCCGGCGGGGCTTTATTTTGCGATATTGATGAAGAAGGCCGATGCGGCGCACGAGATCAGGATCTACGAGCGCAATGGGCCGGATGATACGTTTGGGTGGGGGGTTGTTTTTTCGGGGAAGACGCTCGCCAATTTGCGCGCTGCTGATGATGTTTCACATGGTGAGATCACCAAACAGTTCGAGGCGTGGGACAACGTTGATGTTGTTCACCGCGAGGAGAAGATTTCGATTCACGGTAATAGCTTTTCGGGGATTGCGCGGCTTCAGTTATTAAAAATTCTTCAGCGGCGTGCGGAGCAGCTCGGCGTCGAGATTGAATTTCACTCGGAGATTCACGATGTTGAGGCGCTACGAAGTGATTGCGATCTGTTGCTTGCCGCTGATGGCGTGAACAGCACGGTCCGGCTGCGCTATGCAGAACAATTTCAGCCTGAGCTCGACTCGCGCGCGAATCGTTACATCTGGTACGGAACTCACCAGCTATTCCACGGATTAACTCTGACGTTTCGTGAGAATAGCGCCGGTGTGTTCGCGGCACACTCGTACAAATTCAGTCCCACAACCAGCACGTTCATTGTCGAATGCGATCCACAGACGTGGACCAGGGCCGGCTTCGAACAGATGAGCAGCAAAGAGACGCTTGACTATGTTGGTGATGTCTTCGCACAGGATCTCAATGGGCACAAGCTGCTGTCGAATAATTCGAAGTGGATCAACTTTCTACTGGTGAAGAACCGCAGATGGTTTTTCGAGAATGTCGTGTTGATTGGCGACGCTTTGCACACGGCGCACTTCTCAATCGGATCCGGGACGAAGCTCGCGATCGAAGATGCGATCGTGCTGGCGGAGTCGTTTCAGCAAACGACGAGCGTGTCTGATGCGCTCACACATTTTGAAAAGACGCGACGGCCGGTCATCGAAGATTACCAGGCTGCGGCGTTTGAGAGTATGCGTTGGTTTGAGAATGCCGGGCAGTACATGAATCTGAGTTCAATCGAGCTGGCGTATGTGCTGATGACGAGAAGTGGACGTGTTAGTGATGAAGATCTAAAAAGACGTGATCCGGAATTCATCAGACGGTATGAGCGACGAGACAGTCTTTGACAGGATTTACAAGATTTTTCAGGATAACAGGAAGAATCTTGTTCATCCTGAAAAATCTTGTAAATCCTGTCTACCATGGCGGTGGCTCCAAGACGCGCCGGCCTTTGTCCCACAGTTTGCACGTCACGGGTTTATGCGCCTGGTCCAGGGCTTCGCAGTAGTTTGTGTAGGTACAGCGGCGCACTTCATCACCACGACCGAGTTTGACCTTCATAAACCAGTCCGGATCGGCGAGCGCCTGGCGCGCCATGCCGACGATATCGGCTTGGCCTAGCCGCAGGATCTCTTCTGCCTGCTCAAATGTCGATATACCGCCTGTCGCTACAATCGGGGTCGCAAACCCACTCTCGTTCACGGCTTTTTTGATCGCCGCAACGAGCGGAACGCTACGACCGAATGGGCCAACAACGTCGGAAAGCACAGTGGGCATGCACTCGTATCCGCTTTGGCCAGTGTATGGGTAGACAGCCTGGCCCACTTTCGGCTGTTGTGCGTCTTCGAACTTGCCGCCTTTCGAAAGCGACAGGAAATCAAAACCAGCCGCCGCAAACTCCTTCGCATAAAAGATCGCGTCTTCCACACGACTACCGCCTGCGATCACTTCGTCGGCCAAAAACCGAACACCAACTACATAATCGCTACCAACACGGTTCCGCACGGAACGATAAACTTCCAAAGGTAAACGCACGCGATTCTCTCGCGATCCGCCATATCCATCCGCTCTATCATTCTGCGCGCTCAAAAACCCGGCCATCGTGTAAGCATGCGCGTAGTGAAGCTCAACTCCATCAAACCCAGCCTCACGCGCCCGCTCACTAGCTACGGCAAAGATCCCTGGCAACTCCTGTGGCAGATCGCGAATGTGCTTCAAGTGTGTGTCCGTAACGCGCTCACGATATCCGAAGCGTAACGCTTCCAGCTCACGCGGACGCAACACCAGATCGACAATCTCATCATCGGCATTCTGCAAAAACTCACGCACGTGATCGTCTGGGGCCTTTAGCCATGCCGACTGCGAAGTAATTTCCCGCAAAACCTGACGATGATGATCGTCAACGCTCAGAAATCGCTGAAAGTACTTCTCCTTCTCGGGCCGTCGCTTTACGGAGAGAAAGTCAATGATCTGTATGAACAGACGCGTCTCGCCACCGCTTGCTTCACGCACAACATCGACAAGCTTACGCAGCCCTGGGATGAACCGATCGTCGCCAATGCGAAGCAATGGACCACTCGGGATATCGCGCACGCCGGTCGCTTCGACCACGAGCACTCCCGGACGTCCTTCAGCAAACCGTCGATACCAATCAAGATTCTGATCCGTGACAAAACCATCCTCGGTCGCGCGCCACGGCACCATCGCCGGGACCCATGTGCGGCTGCGCGCTTCGAGCCTCCCGATTGCGATCGGACGAAACAGTCGAGATCCCGCTGCTTCTTCAGCGGTGGGCCAGCGCGTCTCGAGTATCTTGTGACGGATTGGACTAGCGAATTTCCACATGTTCCGTCACACAGATTACACGGATTACAGAGATTCGCGTAACGTGCTAAATTAACTGCAGCAGGAGGATGCTTATTTGTCTGACGATTTACTGAAGTGGCGCAGCGAGTTTCCGATTCTCGAAAAGACTGTTTACCTGATTTCGCACAGTCTCGGCGCGATGCCCCGAGCCACGTACGATCGGCTCCAGGATTACGCTGATACGTGGGCGAGTCGCGGCGTGCGCGCGTGGGCCGAAGGCTGGTGGGACATGCCCGTAACGGTGGGCGATGAAGTCGGGCAGATCATCGGCGCCGATCCCGGCAACGTCGTGATGCATCAGAACGTTTCGATCTGCCAGTCGCTCATTCTGTCTTGTCTGAAACCGACGCCACAGCGAAACAAGATCGTCTATTCGGAGCTGAATTTTCCCTCCGTGATGTACGTCTACGAGGCGCACGCGCGTGACGGCGGCATTCGCATCGAGACAGTGAAATCAGAGGACGGCATGACTGTGCCGCTCGAAAAAATGCTCGCCGCGATCGACGAAACGACGCTGCTTGTTCCCTTCTCGCACGTTCTTTTCAAGAGTGCCTTTTTGCAGGATGCGAAGGCCATCATCGATCGCGCGCACGAGGTGGGCGCAATGGTCGTGCTCGATACTTATCAATCGGCAGGCACTGTGCCGTTCAGTGTGAAAGACTTGAATGCCGATTTCGCGACTGGTGGATCGGTGAAGTGGCTCTGTGGTGGACCAGGCGCAGGCTACTTGTACGTCAGACCGGATCTACAAGATAAACTCGAACCGAAGACTACGGGCTGGATGGCCCATGAGTCTCCCTTTGCTTTCGACACGTCGATGCGCTATGCGCCGAACATCGCGCGATTCCTGCATGGCTCGCCGGCGATTCCCGCGCTCTACGCAGCGCAATCCGGTTACCAGATCATCAACAAGATCGGTGTCGACAAGATCCGCGAGAAGAGCATGCGGCAGACGGAGTACTTGGTCAGTCTGGCTGAAGAAGCCGGCTTCACAGTGACGAGTCCGAAAGACGTAAAGCAGCGTGCCGGCACGATCACAATCGCACACGAATACGCAGCCGCGATCACGAAGGAGCTGATTCATCGCGAGTTTATCGTCGACTTCAGGCCTGGGGCCGGAATCCGTATCTCACCACACTTCTACACCACTGACGACGAGCTCGACCTCGTGATCAAAGAGATGAAGAAGATCGCTGAGTCGGAAAGTTATCGAGAACATGAAGCGGCGGGGGCTGCGTTCTAAATGCCCAAAAACTACGGCGACAATCCGCCACTTTCATACAACAAGTATCTTCGCGTTCAGGACCTAATCAATCTTCAGGATTGCCTTTCGGATCCCGCACATCACGACGAGCTGCTGTTCATCACCGTTCACCAGGCGTACGAGCTGTGGTTCAAACAGATCCTGCACGAGCTCGACGCGGCGGTTCAGTTCATGGAAGAAGATCGCGTACCCGCCGCGACGCGCGCGATCAAACGCGTGGTCGAGATCGAGAAGCTGCTCGTCAATCAAATTCACATTCTCGAAACCATGACGCCGATCAGCTTTCTCGCGTTTCGCGATCAGCTCAACCCGGCGAGTGGCTTTCAGTCGATGCAGTTTCGCGAGATCGAGTTCTCTTCGGGACTGAAAGACAAAAACATCCTGCGCGAATTCTTGAATGACGAGTTTGCGTACGAGCGATTGCAAGCGCGGATGTCGCGACCTTCGCTTGCAGAATGCTTTTATCGTGTGCTGCAACGTCGTGGTCTTAATGCCGGGGACTATGAAGAACGCACGCGTGCGGCGCTTGAAGTCCTCACGCATTTCGAAGAGCGTTACGAAGAGTTTCAACTTGCTGAAAGCTTGCTCGAACATGATGAGTACTTCTCGCTCTGGCGCTCGCATCACATAAAAATGGTGGAGCGTATGGTGGGTGCGAAGCGCGGCACTGGCGGATCGGAAGGCATCGGGTATCTGAAAACCACGCTCGACAAAAAATTCTTTCCCGAGCTTTGGGAAGCTCGCACATATCTCGACATGGCGCACGGCGAGCGTGGTTGCCCGTTCGCACACTGATGGAGAAAGACAGAAGATCTGCGCCGCGCGCGAGGGTCAAATTATCGGCCCGCTGGGAAGGCGTGCTCTCGCGCGAGAATGCGACCGTTACCGATCTGAGTCGCAGTGGTTGCTTCGTGCTCACCGGCGGCAAGGTTGAAGTGAAAGAGCTCGTCTGGGTGGAGATCCAGCTCACCGATCGGCAGACGGTCAACTTCTGGGCCGAGGTCGTTAATCACGCTTCGGAGATCGGTTTCGCGTTGAGGTTCAATTCGAGTAGTCCGGAAGATGAAGCGACGCTCGCAGCATTCTTAGAAAAAATCTTTCAGGGTCAAAACAAATAATTTTGTTCTTCTCTGCGCTGCCTCTGCGTCCTCTGCGCCTCGGCGGTGAACAAAAACCTTAACCGCAGAGACGCAGAGAACACAGAGGTTGCACAGAGAAATCAATAACGTGTATCCGTCGTTTCCAGAGCGGTTCAACATGGCCGACTACTTCCTCTATCACAATCTAGAGGAAGGTCGGGAGAACAAGGTCTGCCTTTACTACGAAGATCGAAAGTGGACGTACGGTGAAGTAGCACGGCTTTCGAATCGAACTGGGAATGCGCTGCGTGAGCTTGGCGTGAGTGTTGAAGATCGCGTGCTGATGGTGTTGCCGGATTGTCCGGAGTTTGTCTGGACGTGGTTTGGTGCGGCGCGAATCGGAGCGGTGATCACGATGGTGAATCCGCTGCTGCCGGTTGCGGATTACGAGTATTACCTCGACTACACACGCGCGAAAGTCGCTGTCGTTCACGAGTCACTGCTAAACACCTTTTCGGAAGCCGCCGCATCTGCGCGCTACCTTCGCGGCGTGTTGGTGGTAGGAACGGGTGGCCACGGAGGGCCACCCCTACAATTGAACCACGACGAATCAACTGTAGGGGTGGCCCTCCGTGGCCACCCGTTGCCTGAAAATATAAAGTGGGTTGCATTCGACGAAGCAGTCGACTCCGCTTCGGACGAATGCCAACCCGCCGACACGCGTCGTGATGACATCGCGATCTGGCTCTTCACGTCCGGCTCGACGGGACATCCGAAAGGCGCGGTCCATCTGCAACACGATCTGCCCTTCAACACCGAAGTCTTTGCGAAAGCGACGAT
>DASYFE010000208.1:0-28339 GCA_036498585.1 Pyrinomonadaceae bacterium
CACCGCGCACCTTTTCACCTGCGATATCGAGCGCGATCGTCTCGGCATGTTTGATCTCTTCGAAGACGTAAAACCCCTCACCGACAATCCCACCCGCCGCACTGACAATCACACAACCAACCAGCGGCCCCGGACTCACTAGTCCGACACCCTTCACCGCCAGATCGAGCGCACGCGCCATCATGCGTCGATCCGTGTCGGTCCAGACCGTTGGTTCAGCCATCGTCATCTGCATAAAATCCGCTTAATTCCCAAACAGGCTATTCACGTACTGCTGAGGGTCGAACACCACCAAATCATCCACCTTCTCACCAATACCCGCATAACGAATCGGCAGGTTCAACTCCTTCGCGATCGCCACCGCGATCCCGCCCTTTGCCGTCCCGTCGAGCTTCGTCAAAACGATTCCCGTCACCCCCGCGACTCTCAAAAACTGTCGCGCCTGTTCCAGTCCATTTTGTCCAGTCACAGCATCGACGACGAGCAGCGTCTCGTGTGGCGCGCCTTCGACTTCGCGTCCCGCCACGCGTTTCATCTTCTCCAACTCCGCCATCAAATTCGATTTATTGTGCAATCGTCCCGCGGTGTCGACGATGAGAACTTCAGAGCCACGCGCCTTCGCCGCCTTGAGCGAATCGAAAAGCACCGCGGCCGGATCAGTTCCCTGCTTCTGCTGAATCAGCGGCACGCCCGTGCGCTCGGCCCAGATCGCGAGCTGGTCTGACGCCGCCGCGCGAAACGTGTCCGCCGCGCAGATCAAAACGTCGTTTCCCTCGGCCTTGATTCGTTGCGCCAGCTTGCCGATCGTCGTCGTCTTACCGACACCATTAACACCGACTATCATCATCACATACGGCGACACGCCTTCCGGAACACTCATCTCGGAAGCCACGCCCTGCCGCTCAGACGCCTGCAGAATATTCAACAGCTCCGTCTTGATCGCCAGCTTCAATGCGTCGAGATCGTTGATTTGCTTTCGCGCAATCCCACGACGCACTGTTTCGAGGATCTCCAGTGTAGTCTGCACGCCGATGTCAGCCGCGATCAGAACTTCCTCGAGCTGGTCCAGCAACTCTTCGTCGATTTGCTTGCGACCGGCAAACACCGTGTCGAGCTTTTCAGACAACGAGTCGCGCGTGGCTGAGACGGCGCGACGGAACCGCGTCGAAAACTCCTGTTCGAGTGCGGCTTCCTGCGCTTGCAGCTCTTCGATCGAACGATCGAGCCCGAGAATCGAGTTCGAGAAGGTAGATCTCGATGGAACTCGTTCCGGTTTTACCGTCTCTTGCGGAGGTTGAACTGGAGCTTCGACAGTTCGTTCAACGGGTGGTGGCGCCGGCGGTTCTTGCGTTACTTGCGGTTCCGGTTTGGCTTCGCTCGGCTCATTTAAACGTAGAGAGACGAAGTCATCCTTTTTTCTTCTCCAAAAAAGTCCCATGTGTGCCGGGGATTATAAACAACGGCCACGATTTAGACGAATCCGCTAAAAAAAATCCCGTACTGGTTTAGTTTGAAATACGCCAAAGGCGTTGGCTGATTTACGCCGAAGGCGTAGGCCAGTTACAGCCCAGGGTTGGAGCGCACGCGACAACCCTGGGGCGCCCAATAATAACAAGCGAATAACCCTGAAAGGGTTTGTCTTTAGGGCGAACCCTTACAGGGTTTGAACGCCTTTTATGTACTGGACCCAGGGTTCTCGTTCCTCGAACCCTGGGCTAAAATTAGCCAACGCCTTCGGCGTAAATTCAGCGATCGCCTTCGGCCTAAATCAGCTAACGCCTTCGGCATATTTCAAACTGAACCACTACCAAAAATCCAGATTTATCCGCGTTAACTAGCACCCACCAGCTCACGTTCCTTAACGGCACTTGGCGTCGCCGGTTTCGCGGGTTTCCTGAGCTTAACTTGCCCGGGTTTGATCTGGCCTTCCTTGCACGCTTCCGAAAACGCGGCCACAACGGCGGGATCGTAACGCGTGCCGACAAACGTCTCGATGCGCGCGAGCGCGTCCTCAAACTTCATCGCCTTCTGATATGGACGGTCGGTGGTCATCGCGTCAAACGTATCGGCGACGGCGACAATCTTGCCCATGAGGGGAATCTCGTCGCCCTTCAACCCCTGTGGATAACCCATACCGTTGACCATCTCGTGGTGCATGTACATACCCGGCAGAAACTCCTTCATCGCCGGAATCTGCGACATGATCTTGTAGCCCTTCTGCGGATGGCCCTTCATGATCTCGTACTCTTCATCCGTCAGCGCCGCAGGCTTCTTGAGAATCTTGTCGTCGATCGAGATCTTGCCGACGTCGTGCAGCAACGCGCTGATGCGAATCTTTTCAACTTCTTCGTCTGAAAGCCCGAGACGCTGCGCAATCGCCATCGAGAAGCGCGAGACGCGCTCGGAGTGACCACGTGTGTATGGATCTTTACCGTCGATCGCTGCGGCGAGGGCTTTGACAGTGCCGATAAACAGCTCGCGGTTTTCCTGCGCAGACCTCTGCAAGTCGCCGATGAACCGCTCGATCTGGTCGGTCATCATGTTGAAGGAGTTGCCGAGGTCGCCGAGCTCCGTGCGGCTCGTGACTTCGATGCGCTTGGAAAAGTCGCCCGAGGCAATGCGATGCGCACCACCCGCAAGCTCCTGAACTGGAAGAGTCAGTTTCTTGGCGAAGAAGATACCGATTAAAATCGTCAACAAAGCTGCGACAAAACTTATCCAGAGCACTTGCCAGCGCATGTCGGAGACTGACGCGAGCGCGGCGGCTTCGTCCTGGATCGCGATCACACCGAGACGCGAGTTTTTGTCGAGCTCGGCAGTGGCGTAAGAGCCGAGCATCTCGACAGTGCGGCCGTCGCGCGTCGCTGAAAACGGCGCGAGCGCCGACTGCACCTGCGCGCCTGACTCCTGCCAGTCCTGCACGACCTTCAGATCGGTCATCGCTTTTTCAGAGAACGCGACACTCGCTTCCGGATGTGCGACGGCGCGCCCGTTCTGATCGACCACAAAAACAACCGGCAAGCCGGCGTTCAAGAGCTCGCGCTCACTCTTCGCAGTCGGTTGCTGCACCACGTCGAAGACTTCCTGAAACGAAATAATCGCGACGACAGCCGCGACCACTTCCTGATTATTCGCACCACCCAGCACTGGCTCAGCAATCGTTAGCGCGATCTCCTGTCCGGAACGAATTTTCTGTGGACGGCTAACGACGAGGCCCCGCCCGCTCATTTTTGCGAGTACTTCGCTGACGCGTGAGTCGACTTCTTCAAGGCTGATCACTTCGGGCTGAAACGCGCGGTGGAGCGTTCCGTCAACTGGATAGAGGACCAGGGCGATGAGGTTTGGGTCTTCCTGAAGCGTGTTGTGGAGACGCTGGTCGTAGCCGTTATCGTCCAGGGCCTTAATTCCGCCGGAGATTTCGAAGGCGCGGGCGAGGCCGGTGACGACGTCGCGGTACCGCTGGCCGTAGAGCTCGATCTGGCGGGCTTTGTCCTGCACGAGCTGCGCCTGGTAGCGGCCTTCGACGGAACGCAGCTCAGCGGCGCTCCGGCCCGAAAGGAGGTAACCGGTGAACGCGAGCGGCAGCAAGCCGACCAGGAGGAGGACTCCGAGGACTATGTAGAGGAGACGGATTCGTCCGAGTTTTTCGAGCATTCGTGGTTCTGGCGGTACAATCGACGGCAGGTCTGGGTGTGACCGAACGACGCTGTTCGGCGTCTGGTTATTATTGTCGAGCGCCTGCTGGAGTGTCAACGTGTTTTAACATATCTCTGCGGTCCTCTGCGTATCTCAGCGTTCTCTGCGATTAAATGGCGATTTCAACGCAGAGAACGCGGAGGTACGCAGAGGGCCGCAGAGAAAACTTCTCGACTTCCCGCACCCTGAAGGCGTCTAAACGCTGAGCCATGGATACTTTGGCTACTGACGAGATCATCGTGGAGCGTGCCCTGAGCGGCGATGCCGAGGCTTTTGGCGAGCTCGTGCGCCGCTGGGAGCGCCGCATCTTCGCGCTCACTTACGGCATGCTCGGCCGCGAGGAAGACGCCCGTGACGCCACCCAGGAGACGTTTCTTGCCGCCTTCCGAAACCTCCGTGGCTTCCGCGGCGAAGCCAAAGTCTCCTCATGGCTGCACCGGATCGCCGTCAACCAATGCATCTCGCGCCAAAGACGCTCGAAGGTCCGGAGCGAGCAGGCGCTCGAGGAGGAACACGAAATCAGCTTCACGACGCCGCGCAGCTACTCGCCCGCGCACGTTGCCGAAGGTCGCCAGGAAACGGCTGCTGTGCGCCGCGCGATTAACAGCTTGCCGGTCGAGCTGCGGCAGGTAGTGGTGATGAAGGAGTTTGAAGAACTGACGTTTCGCGAGATTGCAGACGCGCTCGAGCTGCCGTTGAGCACCGTCAAGAGTCGTCTCTACACGGCGTTAAAGCAGTTGCAGATGCGTCTACAGAAGTTTGAAAGCAGGAATTGAGATGAACGAAATACAAAACTCTCCCGGTTGTGAACGCGCATCGGATTTGATCGCGTTCCTCTACGGTGAAGCCGACGAGCATGAAGCGCGCGACTTCCGACTCCACTTGCAGCAATGCAGCAGTTGTCGTGAGGAAGTCGCTTCGTTCGGCGATGTGCGTCAATCGATCACGGCATGGCGGGACGAAGCACTCGCAGGCTTCGTTTCAACACCACTGACGGCGCAGCCCAAGACGAAATCCGCGCTTTCTGCATTGCGAGAGTTTTTTGATTTATCACCGCTGTGGCTGAAAGGCGCGACAGCGTTGGCAGCAGTAACGTTCTGTGTGCTGGCTGGACTGGCTCTGTTCAAAAGCAACAACCAAGTGATTTCGAAAAACCCAGATGCTGTTTACACGAAAGAAGACGTTAACCGAATGGTGAACGAAGCCCTCGCACAGCAAGCACGTGTACAGCCTCCCGTAGAAACTGCATCGCCCGAAGACGTCGTCGTAAATTCCCCGAAACCGAAACCAAAGAGTTCGCGAGCTTCTTCGTCAACTCAGTTTGCGCGCAGCCAGCGGCCGCTCTCGAAGGAAGAGCGCGAGCAGCTCGCCGCCGAGCTGAGACTCCTTTCGAGCGATGACGACACAACTCTCCACCTACTCGGAGATCGAATTAACCAGTAATCATGTTTGAGGAAAAAATGACATTACGAACGATCTTGTTAGCGGCGGTCTTAATCATCACTTGTGCAGGCTTCAGCTACGCTCAGGAATACGCTCCGCCTCCTCCCGATCCGATCGCACAACTTCAGCTCACGCCAGATCAGCGTCAGCGCGTGCGACTGATCCTCGAGGAGAACAAAGACGAGCGACAGTCGATCAATCGCCGCGTTCGTGAAGCGAACGTCGCGCTCGATCAGGCGCTCGACGCTGACCGCACTGACGAAAACCTGATCGAGCAGCGCATAAACGACCTCGCCACCGCCCAGGCGTCTCAGATGCGTATGAGAATTCACACCGAGATGAAGATCCGTCGCGAGCTGACCCCCGATCAGTTGGCCACTCTGCGACGATTGCGCTTGCAAGTTAGAGACTTCGTTAACGGCCAGCGCCCGCTCAATCCCCAACGCCGCAATGCCCGTCGACCGCAGTAAGCATCCACAGATTACACAGATTAATAAAATCAGTGTAATCTGTGGATAGCTTGACGCCCCGCATACAATTTGCGCATGATAGGCCGCTCTTCTAAACGCGCAGCCTAAAACTACTTAACGCTCTGGCGCAATCGAAAGAACGAGTCCGACTAAGCTCTCCATGAACTTCGCCACGCGCGCCCTGCTCGAGCTGCAAGAGACCACGCTTTTGGCCGCTCGCGCTTTTCGCGGTATTTTCAAACGGCCTCGCTACATCCCTGAGACCATCGCGCAGATGGACGCGATCGGTGTCGGCTCTTTGACTATCATCATTCTTACGGGCTTTTTCACCGGCGGCGTGCTGACCGTGCAAACGTTTCCCACGCTGAAGAGCTACGGCGCGCAATCGCAAACAGGTTACCTCGTCGCTGTTTCCCTCGTGCGTGAGCTGGGTCCCGTATTGTGCGCGCTGATGGTTACCGGACGAGTCGGTTCCGCGATCTCCGCCGAGCTCGGCTCGATGGTCGTGTCGCAACAGATCGACGCGATGCGCGCTCTGGGCACTGACCCGATTCGAAAGCTCGTCGCTCCGCGTCTCTGGGCGCTGCTCGTGAGTTTGCCGCTGTTGACCGTGCTGGCCGATGTGCTCGGCATCTTCGGCGGTTGGGTGACGGCAGTGTTGCTCTACTCTGTTTCGTCGAGCACTTTCATTTCGGCAGTCCGCGACGGTGTCACGACCGACGACCTGATTGGCGGTGTCGTCAAACCGCTCGTGTTTTCGCTGATCATCGGCACAATTGCGTGTCGCCAGGGGCTCAGCACTGAGGGCGGAACTGTCGGCGTCGGACGTTCCACCACGCGAGCAGTAGTAAACGCGTCGATCATCGTCATTATTGCCGACTACTTTCTCGCGAAAGCGCTTCAGGTTATTCTAGGCACCTCGTAATTTTCTAAATGTCAGCCGAGATACACACATCTGCATCCAGTATTAGCGAGAATGCTGCCGAGTCGACTTTCCATGAAGTTGACGATCGCGAGCGCGCTATCCCCTCGATCGAATTTCGCAACGTCGTGCTGGCCTTCGACGACCGCATCATCCTGAACAACCTGAGTTTCAAGGTGATGAAAGGTGAAACTAAGATCATCCTCGGCGGTTCGGGTGGTGGTAAGTCAACGATCATCAAGCTCGTGCTCGGGCTCCTCAAACCGGACGAAGGGCAAGTGCTGGTGGAGGGTGAAGACGTTACCAACTACAGCGAAGACCAGATGATGAAAGTACGCAAGAATATCGGGATGGTCTTTCAGGAAGGCGCGCTCTTCGACTCGCTTTCGGTTTACGACAACGTCGCTTTTCGTCTGCACGAGCAGGGTGTGCCTGAAGACGAGGTCGAGCCGGAAGTTCGTCGCATGTTGCGATTCGTGAATCTCGAAGATGCGATCGACAAGATGCCGATCGAGCTCTCGGGCGGCATGCGCCGGCGCGTTGGTATCGCGCGTGCACTCGTCGGAGATCCGAAGATCGTTCTGTTTGACGAGCCGACCGCTGGTCTCGATCCGCCGACTGCGCGAACAATCTGCGAGCTGGCCATGAAACTTCGCGACCTCGAAGACGTGTCGTCAATCTTCGTGACTCACGAGATGAACAATCTCGAGTATATCTGTTCCGAGTACGCTGTAGTTGACGAAGACGGCAAAGTGGTTTTCGAGCGCGAGGGCGAGCGGCTTTGTCTCATCAACAGTAAAGTGATGATGATGAAAGAAGGCAAGGTCATCTTCAGCGGCACAGACGAAGCACTGCGCCGCGCAGAGGATCCTTACATCCAGAGATTTCTGCGGGGACATTAAAGAGAGAGTGAGGACAACGCCATGCCTCGATCAAAAACAAGTGTTAGTCTGAGCCAGGTACGAGTCGGTATATTCGTCCTGCTCGCGATCGCCGTGCTCGTTTTCCTCGTGCTCAACGCTTCCGGCGACATCAATCCCTTCAGCAGAAAGCTGCACTTGAAAGCTCGTTTCGTCGATGCGAATGGATTGCGTGAGGGTTCTGAAGTGCGACTCGCCGGTGTGCGCGTAGGAAAGGTGGAGAAGATCGTGTTGCTCGAGCCGTCGCCGGTTCCAGGCGCGCCAAGAGTGGAAGCGCAGTTGACTGTCGACTCGACGATTGACGGCCGCCCTGCAAACGAGCGCATTCGTTCCGACTCTCAGGCACAACAGGGATCGCCCAGCCTGCTCGGCAACGAAATGCTCATCAATATCACGCCTGGATCAGCAGTGGGCCAACCCGTCCAGGACGGCGCGCTCTTGCCATCGTCTTCGTCGAATACGGTCAACGACTTCGCTACTTCAGGAACCGATCTGGCCCAGCGTCTCAGTAAACTTTCCGATGAGATCAACGGCATCGTGAAAGACGTAAAAGAAGGAAAAGGTACGGTGGGACGTCTGTTCAGCGACGAAGCGCTTTACAACAACCTGAACGCGACGATACGTGAGACTCAGGACGTGATGACCGCGGTCAGGTCGGGCAATGGCTCCGCCGGGCGCTTCATCAACGATCCCGCGCTCTACAACAACGCCAACGAGATCTCCGTATCACTGAAAGCCATTGCTGACGATTTACGCGCCGGCCGCGGCTCGGCGGGGAAATTTTTGACTGATGATGAATTCTACAATCGTATCAACCGCACCGCCGACCGTCTCGATAAGTCAGTAGACCAGATCAATCTCGTGATCGCTGACATCAACGCCGGTAAAGGCACCCTCGGTAAACTCATCCGCGACGAACAGCTCTACAACGACGCTCGCGCCGCCGTCGCTCGCTTCAACACAACCGCCGAGCGCGTCGACAATCTCGTCGCCGCCGCCCAACGCGGTGAAGGCACAGTCGGCAAACTTCTCAACGATGACACGCTCTACACCAACGTGAACCAACTCTCATCCGAGGGCGTGAAAATGATCTACGACTTCCGCCAAAACCCGAAGAAATACCTGACGATCAAATTCGAGCTGTTTTAAGCTCGCGAAGCAAAGCTCGCGAAGCGAGCGACAGCATAAAGCCTGGGGCGCAAGCCCCAGGATCGTGATTGAAAAACACGATTGAGCCCGCGATAGCGGGCGACAGCTCAACACATCGACACGCTGTCGCCCGTTTCACGGGCTCGTTCGCTTTTTATAATCGCTTTCCTGGGGCTTGCGCCCCAGGCTTTATGCTGTCGCTCGCTTCGCGAGCTTTTACCGTGGCGACGTAGCGCGGGGCGAGCTGAGTTGTTTCAAAAGCTCGCGGACGGCGGCGTCAAGTTGGGAGTCGTGGTCTGTCAGGGTTTCGCCGATGGGGCGCGTGACTTCGATGTCCACGGGGCGTGGGTTGCGCTCCATGTTGGTCCCATCGTTCGCGGTGATTTTCATGCGCGGCAGGCGGAATGTCGTGCCGTCGATGAGCGACTGGTTCCACGTGTAGATGATCCAGCCCGCGGTGGGTTCGCCGACAATCTGGCCCAGGCGCAATGTTCGATAGCCTTCACTGAAATCTTCAGCGTCTGACAAGGAATGCTGGTTGGTGACGAGAATCGTCGGACGATTGAGCGCCCGTTGACCCAGCACCGTGCGAGCCGGCGTACCGCTCGCGCCGCGAAGGGTCATCGTCAAATAGCCACGACGCGCTAGAACGTCGATCGCGTAAACGTTCACGAAACCGCCGCTGTTGTTACGAATATCGATCACGACGCCGTCTTTCGCGTAGTTCTCAGCATCGAGATCGATGTGTAACTGGTTGAGCGAGTTTTGCGACATGTCGAACATGTGCGCGTAGCCGAGCCGGCCGTTGCTGATCTTCGAAACATATTGCCGGTTCCGCTCCACCCACTGCCTGTACATCAAGCCACGCTCAGTCGCCGCATTCACCGGACGCACGACGACTTCACGCTTACCTGCACCGTCAGCGCTCGACGAAACAGTTAGACTAACTCGACGCGCGACCTTGTAGTTCAGCGCCTCATCGACGTTCGTGGCGGCATCGATCGCACGTCCATCGACAGCCAGAAGGTAATCACCCGCTTTAATGTTTCCCGCAATCGCTGCGGGACTCAAAGCAATCACTTCCGTCACACGCAAACGTCCGGAGGTCTCATACTCACCGCGATCGAAACGCAAACCGATGCGGCCAGTCGTCGCCGGATTTCCACCCGGAGGCGCACCCGCGCCGAGATGCGAGGCATTCAGCTCACCAACCATCAACTGCAGCAAGCGGCGCATCTCGTCGGGCGTGCGCGAGCCTTCGATGAGCGGCTCATACTCGGCGCGCACGGCTTCCCAGTTTGCGCCGTGATAATCAGCGTCGTAGAAGAAGTCGCGCAGGTACGACCAGCCCTGCCGGAACACTTCCATCTTCTCGCGCGAGAAATCGACGTCCATCTCCGCTGTGACTGCGAGCGAACGGCTGCGACCCTCGAGATTCACGACGCCGATGCGACCATTCTCGATAAAGAAAATCTCCTTGTTGTCGGGCGAGAACTGCGCCCAGTTTTTGAAACCGGAAGTTGACGTTAACTGCTTCGCCACGGCAGGCTCGCGCGACAGTTCGTCGAGCGAGTAAACATAAATGTTCGCCTGGTTCGCTGCATTCGCGACGAGCGCAACCCACTTTCCATCCGGACTGATCGTTTGATAACTGACATCGAGACCGACAGGCACGAAACTCAACCGCCGTCGAATGTCATCGAAAACGACCTGAACAGGTTTCGCTGCCGGACGCTTCTCTTCGCCGGGTGACGCGGATGGTAAAGGCGAGGGGGCAGGCGCTTCAGTCGGGCGCGGCTCGGGGCGATTCGCAGGCGTCACGCTTCGCGGCGGCTCTTCGCGAAACAGATCGCGAAACTGATCTTCACGAAAGCGCGGCGTGCGCGGAATGAGATCGATACGAGCGAGCTGTGTACTCTCCGTGCGCTGTCCCGAATCGAAGAGAATGTAAGCGCCGTCGGGACTCCACGAGATCGTGTTGTTGAAAACGTTGGCGAGATAGCTCGCCAAGCCACTCGCACTGCCATCAACTGCGACTACGTTGACGTTCTTGAACTGGTTCTCAGCGATAGGAACGTATGCGATCCACTTGCCGTCAGGCGACCAGACAAACGGGCGATCCGAACCCAGCGGCGGACGTTCAAAGGTAGTGGTCTTCACGATGCGATCCGTTTTGGCGGCCACGTCCATCACACGCAGATCTTTCGCACCGCGAATGAATGCGAGGGACTTGCCGTCAGGCGAGAAGCGCGGCGTCGAATCGTCTGCGGCTTCGCGCGTGAGCTGCGTCTCGGAATTGCTGGTGAAGTCGTACAAGAACAGGTGCGGTACACTGTCACGATCAGACACGTAAACGATGCGACGGCTATCTGGCGCCCACGCGATTTGATACTCCTCCGCCGCGCTGTTCGACACGCGCGCGGCGTCACCGCCATCGCTTGCTGACGCAGCAAACACCTCGCCGCGAACTACGAACGCGACCTTCTTGCCGTCAGGTGACAACTGCAACTCGCTGATCTGATCGGTGAGCCGCTGACGCTCCACGGCTGGTCCGGCTGATGCGCCGCGACGTGTGATCGCAACTTCGCTCGATTTGCCACTCGCAGTGTCGAGCTTCCAGATCGCAAAGTTGTGCTCAAACACGACCTCGCGTCCGTCATAGGAGATGCTGGGCCACAGAACGCGCCCGTCAGTGAAGTTTGAAAGACGTCGAGCGTTGGAGCCACCCGTCGTAGTAGTCCAAATATTCTGCGCTCCGCTACGATCCGAGACGTAGAACAATGAGCGCCCATCAGCGCTCCACATCGGCCACAACTCTTTCGCGCCGCCCGCGGCGGTGACGCGCTCGTACGCAGCGGCGCTGGAGGGGCCAGCATCGAACGATCGCAATAACCAGATTTCCGACTCGTCGATGTGGCTGTGACCCTTGCGCCACCACTGGCCCGAAGCGATACCGCGCGCGGAAAACGCGAGCGTCTTTCCGTCTGGTGACGGCGCGCAGAAGAATTCATTCGTGTAGCGATCGGCGCTGACGGGCATCGGCGTGCCGCCATTCACGCTCACACGATACAGATCGTTTAGACCACCGATGTCGCGACTCGTCGACGAGAAGTAGATCCACCGACCATCACGTGACCAGCCGTCGAGTTGATCGAGGCCGTCGTCGAATGTCAGACGTTTAAGATCACCCGTTGCGAGTGTCAGTAAATAAATATCGCCATTGCCGGTGCGCGACGAGACGAATGCGAGCTGCCGCCCATCAGGTGAATAGAATGGGCGCGCTTCGTTCGCCGGATGCGAGACGAGCAGTGACGCCACACCGCCCACGGCAGGCACGGTCCAAATATCGCCACCGGAGACAAACGCGATCTCTTTGCGATCGGGCGAGAGCGACGGCTCAGTGAAGTACGGCCGCGGCTCAGCAACAGCGGTGGTTACGCTGCCTACCATCAAAACGACTACAAACAACAACTTCAACATGTCGGGCGCCTCCCAAAGAAAATCCGTACTCAATCCGCGTTAATCCGCGATCCCAAACGCGCGAACAGGAAACGTACCAAACTCTCGCACCTTCACCGGCACAGCGAAGAACCTAAAACCGCGATCCGGCAACTCTCCAAGACCGCAGAGATGCTCAACGATGGGAATATCGTGTCCAAGCAGAACCGTGTGCGCCGGACGATTGCCGTCGCGCGTCGCGTCGATGTTGAAAGAATCAATCCCGACGAGCGCTGCGGCATTCTTCGCGAGATAAGTCGCGACGCCCTCTGTTAGAAAAGGATGATTGCCGCTCGAGTATTCATCGGTGCGCCAGTGTTTGTCCCAGCCGGTGTGGACCAGCACCGCCTTACCTTTCACGTCAATACCACTGAAAGCCTGCTCGTCAATCGAGGTCTGGCCGGGACAACGCACGACAACGGCATCCAGATTCGCGATCGAATTCAGATCGAGACCAGCGAGATCCTTCCCACGCGCATACCGGTGAAACGGACTGTCGAGATACGTGCCCGTGTTAGCCACCATCTCGATCTTGCCGATATGAAACTCCGTTCCCGGCGCGTAGCGCGTCTTGGAATCTTCCCGGCTAAGATAGTCAGTAATCACAGGCGCGGGCAGACCTTTATAGGTGATCATGCCATGTTCGACAGTATGAGAAAGATCGATCAGCTTCGACATTTACTGACTCCATTTCTGCACGAGCACCTGAAAACTCGACGCCATTCCACCAGGCAGGATCATGTCGCGCGCACCCGTTGTTAGAGCCACTCTCTCGGCTCCACTCTCGGCACGGTTTATTCGATACTGCAATTGTTCCGGCAAACCGGCACTCAGGAGAAACTTGTCCTGCATAGCGAACTCGATGACTGTCCAGCCGAGCTTCTCGCTGACAGTCTTGACCTGAGTCCAGTTGATAGTTGTCGTCAGGTCGTACTCGCCGGGGACAGCGAGCAGATTCTCGACAAAGGCATGATCTGAAAAACCGCGCAACGTTCCGTCAGGCCGCAGCATTGGATCGTAAAGCTCAGTGGCTTCAGCGCCGTAATCAATCGTGATCAGAAATCCCGTTTTGAGTTTTTCACTAACAGAGCGCAGCCAATCGCCAATCGCTAAATTGATCTCAATGACTTGTTCCTCTGCCAATTCGATTGAATACTCGTCAATAAAATCAGCGAGCCGCGGCGTCGACAATGGACCACTAGTCGAAACAAACTCGCCGCTTGAATCGATAGCAACGTAGAGCTCCGATAGTCCCTCATCGCTCATCATCACACGATGGACCGGAAACGCATCGAGCAGTTCATTCGAAAAATAAATCCCCGAACCAACTACGACCTGCTCCCAGTCGGAACAAAACTCCACACGCTCGCCAAACTCACTCAATCGTTCCTGCGCACGCGAGCGGGCGTCGTCGCTCAACTCATAAACAACGTATCGCGTTTCGGCAAAGTGCGACGGAAACTGATCTCGCAACGTGCGCAGCACACCGGCCGCGAAGCTTCCATCACCTGCGCCGCTCTCCACGATCGTCAGATTTACTTCCGAAGCGAGTTTGACGAAGTAACGCGCGAACGTCGCCGCAAACAACTCGCTGCGCTCCGGACTTGTTCGATAGTCGCCTGCCCTGCCCCAACGTTGACGATCCGCGCGTTGATAGTAGCCGCCGTCGCGATCGTACAAGGCGGCCTTCATCCAATCATGAAAGGTAATACTCCCTTCACGTTGGATTAATTCTCTTAAACGTTCAGCTAACGAAACCGGCAAGCAGAGATTTCCTGGCAGAACTAGTGCTCGGTGCGATCTTCTTTATCGAGCAAGCGGGTCGTATTTTCAGTGACACTCGGCGGACTCACCAACTCCGCGGTATTAGGACGCGGCCTCCAGCTCGGCTGCGGGCGTGCAGGCGGTGGCGGTAACGCAGGACCTGGCGCATGTTGAGCAAACTGTTGGGGCATGTGCATCGGCGCTGATGGATACACGCGCACGGGCTTCGGCGCCCCTTCCTCAAACACCGCAGCGAACAACATTCGCAGCGGGCCGCCCATGAAACAGATGATGGCTGCGAGCGCCGTGAGGATCTCGAGAAAAGTCGAATTGCTGTAACTCGAAAAGATCCCCAAAACCGGAACAAGCACAGCCCCGGAAAGTAATAACAGTCCACCCTGTTTCACGCCCTTGCGCCGCGCTGAGATAGGGACGGGCTCGTCGGGCGTTCGATAGACGGGCAGGCTTCCGCCATTGCTCAACAACTGCAATACGCCATCGAGGGGAAAACCGCAACGAGAGCAAAAACGGATAACACCTGTGACTTGCTGCTGACCGCACTGCGGACAAAACATGGGGACTGTTCCTCGCCAGACGGGCTGTTACGTCGGACTAGATAATAATGCATTTTGCGAACGGGTGGCCACGGAGGGCCACCGTTTTAACCAACTCGAAGTCAACTGTAGGGGCGGCCCTCCGTGGCCGCCCGTCCTCTCAAATCACTAGCTTTGACAAGTGTTTCGAGTAACACGCTGATAAGTTGTCGCTCCTCCCCGGACGGAACCGAGATGTACTTCGTCAACACAGCATCGTCGATTGAGTTGAACGCACGCTCACGCGCGAGATCGACTTCCGACAAATACTCTACAACGTGATTGGCATTTGAGAGAGTTTCAGGGAGCGTCCACTCGAACGGGTCGTCCCAGAGATTGGCGGTGAGTCCGCCGCACATTTGCTCGATCGCAGCGGCGCTGCGGAGGATATAGTGGAGATTCGACGAGTCCGACCCGGCGAGACCTTTCAAACTAACAATCAACGCGGCAAATGCCTTATCAATTTGCTGAACGATCTCGCGGTCGGTGTTTTTAGCCACAGCTTATCGTGAGCGCCGATCGGTTTCTTCCAACACAGTGCCAAAACTACGGCCGGCGAAATTGAACCCGTTGTGCACATACCCCTTCGAACCGACGTGCGAACCGCGAGACGGTACGCCAAGCTTTGTCGCCACCCAGATTCGGCCGGTGCCATCGTCGATCTCGTAAGCCCCGACGCCCAACGCGCCGTAACTGTCTGTAACTCGGCCCGCGATCCCGACTTCCTTGCCGCGATACCGATCCGGATTAGAATTGATCTTCGAGATATTGGTCTGGCTGGGGCAGGCGGTGAACAGCAGCGTCGCACCGATCAGAGCGAAGAAAACGGCAGCCTTTTTCAAAACCATCATGGCTTCTCCTTAAATGTATATTCATCTCGGGAGAGGCCATGATGATACCAAAGCCATCCACAGATTACACAGACGAAATACAAATCGGTAATCTGTGGATGGTTCTATTTTCCAAACCAGCCAATCGGACGGCCCGACAAATCCACCCAAACGCTCTTCACCTGCGTGTAAAGATCGAGCGCGTGGCGGCCCATCTCGCGGCCGTAGCCTGACTGTTTATAACCACCAAAGGGAGACGCTGCATTGAACATGTTGAAAGTATTGATCCAAACAACACCCGCCTTGATCTCTTTCGCAAAACGATGCGCGCGCGTGATGTCCTTCGTCCAAATGCCAGCCGAGAGGCCGTAGATCGTGTCGTTCGCCTGCTTGAGCAGATCGTCTTCGTCTTTGAAAGTGATCACCGAGACGACCGGTCCAAAGATCTCCTCCTGCGCCACGCGCATGCTGTTCTTCACTTCCGAAAAAATCGTGGGACTGAAGAAGTAGCCTTTCTGAAACGCGCCTTCAAGCTGCGGCGACTGGCCACCCGCCACGACTGTCGCACCTTCTTCACGCGCGATATCGACGTAGCCTTTGATCCGGTTGAGCTGCTCTTCGGAAACCTGCGGACCCATCTGCGTCGACTTGTCCATGGGATCGCCGACAGCGATCTTGCCCGCCTTCTCCGAGAGCTTGTCGAGGAACTGATCTTTCACTGACTCTTCAACAAACAAACGCGAGCCGGCACAACACACCTGTCCCTGGTTGTAGAAAATCCCCATCATCGCGCCGGCGACGGCCTGTTCGATATCGGAATCAGCAAAGACTATGTTCGGAGCCTTGCCACCGAGCTCCAAAGAAACCTTGGTTAAGTTGTCAGCCGCAGTCTTGGCGATCAGCTTTCCGACCTCAGTCGAACCAGTAAACGCGATCTTGTCGATGCCTGGATGTGCTGCGAGCGCCGCGCCGGCAGTCTCACCGTAACCGGGAACGATATTGACGACGCCTTCCGGGAATCCCGCTTCCTGGATCAGCTTCGCGAGCTCCATCGCGCCCACAGGCGTCTGCTCGGCAGGCTTGAGAACAATCGTATTCCCTGCAGCTAATGCAGGCGCGAGTTTCCATGCCGCCATCAAGAGGGGAAAGTTCCACGGAATGATCTGACCGCAGACACCGATCGGCTCGCGCAGGGTGTAATTGAACATCTTGCCCGGAACCGGAATCGTCTCGCCCTCGATCTTCGTAGACCAACCGGCGAAGTATTCAAAGTTCTCCACCACTTGTGGAATATCAACATAGAGCGACTCTTTAATCGGCTTGCCATTATCCGCAGTCTCGATCGCAGCAAGATCCGCAGCGTGTTGCTCAATTAGTTGCGAAAGCTTGTAAAGCAAGCGTCCCCGATCGCGCGCACTCATCTTTGACCACTTTCCTTCAAACGCACGCCGCGCAGCAGAAACCGCCTTGTCGATATCAGCCTTATCGGCCTCCGCGACCTCAGCGAGCGTCTCGCCCGTCGCCGGATTCGGCGTCTTGAACGTCTTCCCCGATTCCGCATCAACCCACTGTCCATCAATAAACAACTGGTACTTCTTCGAAGCTACTGAAGCTGATGACATACTTCTCCTTCTTGATACTTAAAAGTCCGTCGTTCCCAAAAGCAGTTGCCGCAACACGTACGGCAAAATCCCACCGTGCTTGTAGTAATCAACCTCGATCGGCGTATCGATCCTGAGCGTGATCGGAATCTCTTCGCTCTCACCACTCGCACGATGAATAACAAGCGTCACATCCTGCCGCGGCTCGATGCCTGACTCAATCCCCAGCAGATCAAACGTCTCCGTGCCGTCGAGTTTCAATGAAGCCGCACTCATATCTTCTCTGAACTGGCACGGCAACACACCCATGCCGACAAGGTTGCTGCGATGAATACGCTCGAAGCTTTGCGCAATCACGGCCTTCACGCCGAGCAGACGAGTTCCCTTCGCCGCCCAGTCGCGCGAGCTGCCCGTGCCGTATTCCTGACCGGCAATGATCACGAGCGGCACGTTTTCATTCTGATAACGCATCGCCGCATCGTAGATGCTCATGCGCTCGCCATCGGGCTGGTAAATTGTGACGCCGCCTTCAACACCCGGCACCATCAAGTTCTTGATGCGCACGTTTGCAAACGTGCCGCGCACCATCACCTCGTGATTGCCACGTCTCGCGCCGTAGCTGTTGAAGTCTTTGATATCGACGCCGCGGTCCTGCAGATACAGCCCTGCCGGCGACGATGGTTTGATCGCGCCCGCCGGACTGATGTGATCGGTCGTGACTGAATCACCAAAGATCGCGAGCGGCCGCGCGCCTTTAACGTCAGACACCGGCAGCAGCGTGCTGTGAAAGTCTTCGAAATAAGGCGGCTCGCGAATGTAAGTCGACTCCGCCTCCCACTGGTAAACGTCGCCCGTGCTGCTCGGAATCTCGTTCCAGAGCGGGTTCTGTTCGGCGAAATTGCCATACAGCCTGCGGTAAGTCTCCGGATCGAAAGCCTCGCGCATTAACGCGTTAATCTCTGCCATCGTGGGCCAGATGTCGCGTAGATAAATCTCTTCACCATCGTTGCCCGTGCCGAGCGGATCGCTCGACAGGTCGAGATCCACACGCCCCGCAATCGCAAACGCGACGACGAGCGGCGGGCTCATCAGGAAGTTTGCTTTGATGCTCTGGTGTACGCGCGCCTCGAAGTTTCGATTGCCTGACAAAACAGACGCGCCAATCACGTCGCGCTCGTTTACGATCTGCTCGATCGCCGGATCGAGTGGACCGGAGTTTCCGATGCACGTCGTGCAGCCGTACCCGACGAGATTGAATCCCAGCTCGTTCAAAAAAGGCTGCAAGCCGGTTCTTTCGAGATAATCGGTAACGACTCTCGATCCGGGCGCGAGTGAGTTCTTAACTTTCGGACTAACAGTCAGTCCCTTTTCGACCGCCTTCTTCGCGAGCAATCCAGCCGCGAGCATCACACTCGGGTTCGACGTGTTCGTACACGACGTGATCGCCGCGATCAGAACGTCGCCATGGCCCACGAGCTCATCGCCTGTTGGAAACTCGTCTTCCGGAATCTCAGCGACGATGTCCGGGGTAGGACGGTTGTTGACCATTTCCGTTTCCGTCCAGACGTTCGTGTTTGCCTCCGTCTGATGATTGCCTGCCACGGCAGGAACGCTTTCCGATCGTTGCTCACCGCCGCCTGCGACAATTCGTTGGCGATCGGCGCCCATCTTGACGTGATAACGCGTCCAAAGATCATCTTCAGCCTTGCCGTAGCCGCCTTCGCTGATCGGCCGCACCATCATTTCGTTGAACTGTGACTTCAGTGCTGACAGCTCTATACGATCCTGCGGTCGTTTAGGACCAGCAACACTCGGCACGATCGAATCGAGATCGAGCTCGAGCACAACGCTGTAGTCGCACTCGCCTTTGCGTGGGATGCCAAACATGCCTTGCGCCTTGTAGTAATGCCTGACGAGATCTACGTGCTCTTTCGTTCGGCCGGTGGCGAGAAGATACGTACACGTTTCCTCATCGACCGGGAAGAAACCCATCGTCGCGCCATACTCCGGCGCCATGTTCGCGATCGTCGCGCGATCCGTGACGGACAAACCCGCCGCACCTTCACCATGAAACTCGACAAACTTCCCGACAACCTTCGCTTTGCGCATCATCTCCGTGACACGCAACACGAGGTCAGTCGCCGTCACACCTTCACGCAAAGTGCCGCTGAGATGAACGCCGACCACATCAGGCGTTAAGAAGTAAACCGGCTGGCCGAGCATCGCCGCCTCGGCTTCAATACCACCGACGCCCCAACCGACAACACCGAGCCCGTTGACCATCGTCGTGTGCGAGTCAGTGCCAACGAGCGAATCGGGAAAGTAAACATTCTTCTCCCAAACGTTCTTCGCGAGGTATTCGAGATTCACCTGGTGACAGATCCCGATGCCCGGCGGAATCACACAGAACCCGTCGAACGCCTGCGTGCCCCACTTCAAAAACTGGTAACGCGAGCGATTGCGCCGGAACTCCATCTCCATATTCTTTTCAAACGCATCGCGGGTGCTGGAGAAGTCGACCTGTACCGAGTGATCGATCACGAGATCGACGGGCACGAGCGGCTCGATCACGCCCGTGTTTTTGCCCAGACGCGCGACCGCGGATCGCATTGCTGCTAGATCGACGAGCAACGGCACGCCCGTGAAATCCTGTAGCAACACGCGCGCAACGACAAACGGAATCTCCTCGACGCGTTTGCCGTTCGGTTGCCAGTTTGCGATTTCGCGAATGTCGTCTTCGATGATCTTCTCGCCATCGCAGTTACGCAGGACGGATTCGAGCACGACGCGGAGGCTGTGCGGCAGCCGCGAAACAGGACCAACGCCGTTTTTCTCAAGTTGTGGTAGTGAAAAGAATTGTCCAACCGGACCGGAATCAGAATTGAAAGTTTGCAAAGAATCAAACGGGATAGCTGGCATAGCGGTGCTCAAACTCTTTCCTGAAAAAGTCAGTATTTGCAGGTGTTGTGGTTCAAGTTGAAGTGTAGCATTTGAAGCAAAGAGGCACAAAAGTGCGCACCATCTGTGTAATCTGTGGACGGTAATGTTATATTTCCCGCAACCCCCATAAGCTGAACTGCTGAGTGAACAAGCGGAGGAGATCTGCATGGCTAAGAAACACGGCGAATACCTGGCTAACGATCCTGACTACGTACCCGACCCCGAGATCGAGGAGTTTATGGAGCAAGAGATCTCGCGCGCGCCGAAAGATCCTGACCTGCTAGCGCAGCGCTTGCGCAACAACACCGCCGCTTCGCCGCGCGATGCCGGTGGCGATCTCGATGCAAACTGGGAAGACGTCAATGACAGTGGATCGGAAACCGTCGCCGGCGACAATCCGACTCCAGATCAATCGCTCGTTGAGGAAAACGCATCGGCGATGGGCGTCAGTTACGAAGACAATGAAGAGCTGGAGTTTATCGACAAGATCGAACGGCGCGATCGCGACAGGTATGAGCTCGACGAGAATTCAAAAGCGTCGGAGGATTCGATCTAAAACGCCTTGCGGCTGTCGAGCAGTATCGTCACCGGCCCATCGTTAACCAGTTCCACCAGCATCGTCTTGCGAAAGCTGCCAGTCTCAACTCGCCCAAGCAGCTTTCGACTGCTCTCCACGAAGTAATCGTACAAAGGTTCTGCAATCTCGGGAGCGGCGGCGTCGCTCCACGAGGGCCGCAGACCGCGCCGCACGTCGCCATACAACGTGAACTGCGAAACGATCAGCAAACCTCCATCAATATCTTTGACTGACACATTCATCCGACCTTCAGCGTCATCAAAGATCCGCAACGCAACGATCTTCGGTACGAGATAGTCAGCGTCGTCTTTGGTATCGTCGCGCGCAATACCCAACAAAACGACAAGGCCATGTTCGATCTCGCCGACAACCTCGTTATCAATCGTGACACTCGCGCGCGTCGCGCGTTGAATTACAGCTCGCATTCAGATGTTCATCGCCAGATGAAGTTGTAGGTAATCACTCCTGTAACCTTCACTGGCACTCCCGAAATCTTCGTTGGCGAAATGACGGAACTGCTTGCCAGCAAACTGGTGAGAACGAGACAAAGGAATAATTTCATCTTTTTGGTGGTCGACTGGGTCTGATCTCGATGCGGCTGGGGAGAGTTCGATCGGGGTATTCGAGTAAATCCATTACGACCTGCGCGATGTCGTTGGGTTGCAGCTGCCAGCTCTTCTCGTTACTTGGCTCGTCGCCGCCGAAGGCTGTGTTTACCGAGCCGGGCATGATGTAACTGACCTTGATACCGTCGTGCCTGACTTCCTGCATGAGCGCTTCGCTGAAGCCGTTCAAGCCAAACTTCGAGGCGTTGTAGGCGGCCATTTCGGCATGTGGGTTCGCGCCGGCGAGTGATGAGATGTTGATGATGTAGCCGCCTCCGCGTTTCTTCATGAGTGGAATGGCTTCGTGGCAACAGTAGAAGACGCCGAAGACGTTTGTTTCGAGAACGGCGTGGAAGTCCTCGATGCTCATCGATTCGACGGAAGCGAATATGCCGACGCCCGCGTTATTGATGAGGATGTCGAGACTGTCGAGATTGGCGAAAACAGATTTGACCTGGTTGTAATCGCGTACGTCGCAGACGTGACCCGTTGCCGTGTCCGGACCGATCGCGTTGAGCTGTGAGACTGCTGCTTTGATTTCGTCTTCGTTGCGGGCGGTGATACTGACTCGTACACCGGCCTTAATGAGCGATTCCGCGATGGCGCGGCCGATGCCTTTTGTGCCGCCAGTAACGAGCGCTGTTTTCATAACAGTTTGTTAGACAGGATTTACAAGATCTTTCAGGATTAACATGTAAATCATGTCTAATGTTGTAAATCCTGTCTCAGCTTGTCGCGTAAACGTTCGTTCACAATCTTGGGATTCGCCTTGCCCTTCGACGCCTTGATCACCTGGCCGACGAAGAAACCAAACAACGCCTCTTTCCCGGATCGATAATTCGCAAGCTGATCGGGATTCGCGGCGATCACACTATCAATCAATGCGTCAATCTCACCAGTGTCACTCAACTGGACCAACCCCTGCTCTTCGATAATCGCGTGGGCGGGCTTGCCGCTCTTGAACATCTCGACAAGCACGTCTTTCCCTTGCTTGCCACTAATCTTCCCATCATCGATCAACCGCACAAGCGCGCCCATCTCTTTCGGCGGCAACGGCGACTCACCAGCAGACACACCCTTCGCTTCGAGCTCGCGTAACAACTCCGTTCTGATCCAGTTCGCCGTCGCGCGCGGATTATCCGAGGCCTCCGCTGCCGTTTCGTAGTAATCAGCCAGCGCACGATCGGAAACGAGTTGCGACGCATCTGCATAACTCAAACCATACTGCTCACTGAACCGCTGCCGTCTCTGCTCAGGCAATTCCGGCATCGCGCGTCGCACTTCTTCAACGAACTCCTCGGACACGATTAACGGCTGTAAATCGGGCTCAGGAAAGTAGCGATAGTCATGCGCCTCTTCTTTCGAACGCATCACACGCGTTTCGAGGGCACGGTCGTCCCAAAGCCGCGTCTCCTGCGCCAGGCGCCCGCCTGACTCGAGCACCTGAATATGCCTCGCGACTTCAAACTCGATCGCGCGTTGCATAAACCGAACAGAGTTCAAATTCTTCAGCTCGACTTTAGTCCCAAACTTCTCTTCACCGACACGCCTGACGGAAACGTTCGCCTCGCAACGCAGATTGCCCTTCTCCATGTCGGCTTCAGACGCGCCCACCCACTGCAACGCACGCCGCACATGGTTGACGTAGTCGTAAGCCTCCCATGATGAACGAAAGTCGGGCTCAGTGACGATCTCAGCGAGCGGCACCCCGGCGCGGTTGAGATCGATGTACGAGTAACGATCGACGTCCGGAAGCCCTTCATGCACGTTCTTGCCTGCATCCTCTTCGAGGTGCAGACGCGTGATCCGGATCTTCTTCGGACGCCATTCGAGCGGATGCCCGGCCTCGTCGCGCTCGGCAGTCATGATCTCGAGCTCGCCGTTCGCCGAGAAAGGTTGATCGTATTGCGAGATCTGATAACCCTTGGGCAGGTCAGGGTAGAAGTAGTTCTTCCGCGCAAAGATCGACCGGGTGTTGACGTGCAAGCCAAGCGCGAGCGCCGCACGTGCGCCCAGCTCCACGACACGTCGATTCAAGACAGGCAGTGCGCCCGGCAAGCCGAGACACGTAGGACACGTGTTCGCGTTTGGCTCATCGCCGAATCGCGTCGCACAGCCACAGAAGATCTTTGACTCCGTGCTCAGTTGAGCATGGATTTCGAGTCCGATAACTGTTTCCCAGCTCATCTACGTGATCCGTGGCCTCCGTGAAAAGGCCGTGAGTTAACACGAACTCCCGGGGCTCGGAACACCGGCCTGCGGCCGTCCCGAAACGTTGGGAAAGGAGTTATCGGCGTCGCCAGAAATCCGTCAAACAGTGAAGATCGAAATCGTCCAAACCGGCCAAATCGGCCATCGCCAAAGCCGAATCCGTCAGCAGGCAAAATGCCGCCACCGAAATAGGACCACGGTATTTCCTGTACGCGCGAGGATCCGAACCGCGCTTCGTTGGCTGCGGCCTCGGCGCGCATTGCCTCGGCGCGAGTGCGCCAGTAAGCCTCTTCCTGCGCGCGCATGTTGCGGACCTGCTCGAGGGTGCGGTCTTCAATCTCCGCAACCTCACGCCGCCGGTCTTCGGCGGATGGCAGACCAAGCTCGATGCGTTTCTCTTCGTAGGCGCGCTCGTTTTCCACGCGCGCCTTGCGATAGACCTCGAGATCCTGATTTGTGATTGAACGGCGCGCTCGCGTTTGTGGAGTAGCTGGAACGGCCGCGGGTGCGCTGGCTTTCTGCAGGAACGATCCGGTTGGCTGGCCGTTGGCACGCTCAGTTGCAGCGATATCGACGGTGTTCAGTTGGATTGTTACCTGGAAGCCGTTACTGACCGCGTAAGTCAATGTTGAGTTTGTGACGGTAAACTCGTTGGGAATCTCGACACGGCGTCCGTCACGCATGACAACCGTGTAGGCGTTAACTGCAGAAACAGTTAGAGCCAGAAACACTACGGCAAAAAACACTCTTCTTAAAGTCATTGCCCTACACCTCGTATTGTAAGTCTTGGGCGATAGTATAACTTGCGCCGGGCTAATAGTCGTAGACGAGATTTACCGGTTTTCTTGATTTACAGGACGAATATCTTCTGGTATACATGCGGCGCACCAAATCGAAAACAACTGTTCATTGAAAGGCGTTCCCTCGGCTCAGCCCATGCGGAGCGCTGCTCGGTTCCAAACCTTCCAAACAGGAGCGAGTCAAATAATGGCAAAGACGGTTTGTAAGATTTTGGGAGTCGTGTTGTTGCTGGTGGGCGTTTGTGGATTTGTAGCCCCACATTTACTTGGCGCTCACCTTACGCAGGCACACAATGTGGTTCATATACTCTCTGGTATTCTCGCATTGTATTTCGGCTTCGCTGGCACTTTATCTGCAGCAAGGATGTTTTCATTGGTCTTCGGCGTGGTTTATCTCGCGCTTGGTATTCTGGGAATGGCGCTCGGAGGAGCTCCCGATCGGATGTGGCACGTGGGCCCGTTGGATCTCGGCCAGGCCGACCACGGCATTCACATCCTGCTGGGCGTAATCTTTCTCGCAGGCGGGCTGTTTACAAAACGAATCGATTAGTCTCGCTTTCAGGTTGCAAGGGCGAGTTCCGTAAGTGGCGCAATTGCGTCCGCGATCTCCAACCCTTGCAACCTGAGCCACAGATTACACAGATCGTTAATCACGGATTGGTTCGTGGACCGGCGTGATGCGAGGTCCCCCCGTCACCGGGTGGGCGTCGACTAAAATCCTGATCTCGAATACATCTCGAAGTATCTCCGGCGTGAGTACTTCCTGCGGTCTGCCGGTATTGACCGTCCTTCCCTGCTTCATCAATAAAATATTGTCAGCAAACTCCGAAGCGAGATTGATGTCGTGAGTGACGACGAGCGCTGCCGCCCGATGCTGGTCGCAGCGAGCTCTGACGAGACTCAAAAGCGTCGCCTGATGTGAGAGATCGAGGTTCGCTGTCGGCTCGTCGAGCAGAAGTATCGGAGCTTCGGTCGCAAGCGCACGGGCCATGAGGGCGCGTTGTCTTTCACCGCCCGACAGCTCACTCATCAAACGCGCGCTCAGAGAACTCAATTCGGTCTCGCGAATCACGGATTCGGCAACGTCGAGATCGCGATCCGTTTCCCAACCCCAACCGGAGTGTGTGGCCCACGCGAAGCGACCGCCGAGCACAAACTCCAGCACTGTGACGGGAAAACGCAGCTCTGCTTCCTGTGCGACGACGGCGATACGTCTTGAGACGCTGCGACGGTTGAGTCGCTCGATCGGCTCGCCGTCGAGCAACACCGAGCCCGAGGAGCGTGGAAGCTGACCGTTCAGAGTGCGGAGCAAAGTGGACTTGCCTGCACCGTTCGGGCCGATGATGGCGGTGATCTCACCTTGTTTGAGAGACAACGTTACATCAGCCACCGCGATGCGATGATCGTAGGCGACGGTGATGTTACGTCCTTCCAACATCTTGTTAATTCTGTAAATCCTGTAATCCTGTTAGACAAGATTTCAGGATTTACATGATTGACAGGGATTCAGGCTCTTCTCAGTAAGTAAATGAACAGCGGTGCGCCTATCAACGCTGTGATCGCGCCAACCGGCAACTCTCGCGGCGCGATGATCGTGCGCGCCACCGTGTCTGCAACGATCACAAAAAGCGCACCACCAAGCGCCGCCGCCGGAATACTGATCCGGTTATCACTGCCGAGTGAAAGCCTTGCGAGATGTGGCACGACGAGTCCGACGTATCCCACGGAGCCACTCGCCGCCACCGAGCTTCCCACGAGCAAACTCGCCACCAGAAAGACGAGGATTCGCACCCGCCCGACCTCAACGCCGAGATCGAAAGCATCGCGCTCACCAAGCATCAATAGATTCAACGAGCGCGCATGAAGCGTCAGCGCGAGGGCGCCCGCGATCGTGATTACGATCGTCAACGGCAACAGCGCCTTGCTCGTTCCCGACAGATCGCCGAGTAGCCAGAACGTGAACGACCGGATCCTCGTCGCATCCATCAAAACAGTCACAAACACGATGACTGAGGAAAGAAACGTCGTGACGATCACGCCTGCGAGTATCAATCGTTCGGGTGTCGCGCCGGCACGGCCGCGTGCAAGCCGGTAGACCGCGAACGTCGCCACGAGGGCTCCACTAAATGCGAGGATCGGACGTGTCCACTCGATCGAGCCGAAGAACACGAGCGCGATCATCGTCCCTACCGCGGCGCCATTCGAGATGCCCAATAGATACGGTTCGGCGAGCGGGTTTCGCAGTAACGCCTGGTAACCTGCGCCCGCGGTTGCAAGCGAGCCACCGACTGCCGCCGCCAGTAGAATTCGCGGTAAACGGATCTGGAAGAGAATGGCGAACTGATCTTGAGTCAGACCACACGTACTCGTGCCGAACGACGCCAGCGCGCACAACGACGCACGCACGGGAAGCGGTTCACTGCCCAACAGCGACATCAAGACAATCGCGAGCAGCAACGCCGCCGCCAGCACCGCACATGCAACTATTGTCTTGCGGAGCGTGACTCGATTCATTTTCCGAAGGCGTCCGGGTGCAGCGCACGGGCCATCTCCTCGAGCCCGTCAACCAACCTTGGTCCAGGTCGAGCGAGGTGATCGTCGTTGATCTTGTAGACGCGGCCATGCAGCACTGCCGGTGATTGGCGCAATGCTTCCGCGACGGTTGCATTTGCAGCGCCCATCGATCCGCCGGTCGGCAGGATGATGGCTTCCGGTCTGGCAGCGAGGGCAGACTCGTTGCTGTACTTGGGCCACGCACCCGGAACATCCGCGGTCACAGACGCGGCTCCCGCGCGACGCATTAGATCTGTGACAAACGAATCGCGGCCAGCGGTGTAAAGCGGCTCACCGGACGCCTGGTAGAACACCGTTACGAGCGGCTTTAGCTTTACGGCTTGCTGGACCGCGTTGGTTCGTTCTCGCAGCTTCTGCACGAGTTGGTTTGCCCGATCCTTTTCTCCTACGATCTCGCCGATCTGTTCGATCGAGCGGAACACACCTTCGAGATCGTGCGGGTCAGTGACGAACACCGCGATGTTCTGCCCCTGGAGTTGTTGTGTAAATGCTTCGAGCTGAGATGCAGTCGAGACGAGGACCACCTGTGGTTTTAAGGCGATAATTGGTTCGATGTTCGGATGGATCGTGTCGCCCACTTCAGCGATCGCTTTCGCTTCGGGCGGATAGTCGCAATAACTCGTACGCCCGACAAGCCGGTTACCCGCACCCACAGCAAAAACTATTTCGGTGAGGTTCGGTGCAAGCGAGACTACCCGATCGACTTTTGCGGGAAGGCTGACTCGTCGCCCCGCGTCGTCCGTAATCTCGCGACTCGGTCCGTTATTCGCAGTTCTTCCGGGAGTGCAGGCGGAAAGCAGCGCAAGGCAGACAACAACCGCCATCCACACGAATTGATTGCGAAGAGTACGCACAGACCGCCCATAATAAATCATTTGTGCTTTTTGTGCCTTTTTGTGGCCGACACTTTTTTCCAGTAAGATGCCTCGCGATGATCAAAACAGTCGAGTGGACAAAAGACGGCGTGCGCATGCTGGACCAGCGCCTGCTGCCCTCCGAAGAAACTTACCTGATGCTGCGTTCCTACGACGAAGTGGCGGAAGCCATTCGCAAGATGGTGGTTCGCGGCGCACCGGCGATCGGCGTCTCGGCCGCGATGGGAATCGCGCTCGGAGCCAGCCAGTCAGTGGGAACGTCAGTCGCCGATCTCGAAGACGACCTGCAATACATCTGCGATGTGATGGGCAAGACTCGCCCGACTGCCGTAAATCTGTTCTGGGCCATCGAGCGGATGCGCGCGACTTTCGAGCGGAACAAACATTTGGGCGACGTCGAACAGGTAAAGAAAACACTCGTCGCGGAAGCACTCGCGATATTTGAAGAAGACATCACGGCAAATCGCGCCATCGGTCATCATGGTGAGCCACTGATCCCTGACGGTGCTACGGTGCTCACACACTGCAACGCCGGCGCACTCGCCACTGCCGGAGATTACGGCACAGCGCTGGGCGTCATTCGCGGCGCACGCGACGCCGGAAAAAAAGTCGCGGTGATTGCCGATGAGACAAGACCGTTTCTACAAGGTCTCAGGCTGACTGCGTGGGAACTGGCAAAAGACGACATTCCGGTCACAGTGATCACCGATAACATGGCTGGTCACGTGATGAAGAGTGGGAAGGTTGATGCTGTCGTTGTTGGCGCGGATCGCATCGCCTCGAATGGCGACACGGCAAACAAGATCGGCACTTACATGGTGGCAGTGCTCGCCCGCGAACACGGCGTGCCGTTTTACGTCGCCGCGCCGCT
>DASYFE010000209.1:0-34396 GCA_036498585.1 Pyrinomonadaceae bacterium
GTCAACTTCGCAATACCGTTCTTTCGGCGAAGTTGACCCGGCGCTACCGCGCTCGGTTCTGTGCTACTTGTTGTTTGGAGGAGGGATGAAACCTGCTTTATGGGTATCGTCGCGCGCTTCCCAGACGGCGACGATCTTATCGATCGCGACGTAGCAGTTTTTCCCATCATCATCGCGCAGGTGCAGCACGCCGGTTTCCACTTTCAACACTTCACCACGCACGCTCGACGCGCCGCCGCAATAAACGTCGATCCTCTTCCCGATGAACCTTGATAGAAAGTCTTCCACTTCACCCTACTTCTTTTTGTGTTCTTTGAACGTGAGCTTCACGATCGGCAACGTCATCGGATCGTCTTGCTGATCGAGCTCGAATTTATACAGGTCGTAGTAAGCACACCGCTTTGTCGTCGGATACTCTCGGCACACCGCCGGCCTCGCGTGATAGATCCCACAGCCGCGAGTTTCCGGATTGAGGAACTGGCACGTCTCACCAAAAAGCGCGTCGCGCTTGCGCCGCAACACTCTTTCCTTTCCCCACATCTTTGTGTAACGAGCTCTGGCGACTTCTTCAGTAACACCGAAGTGCTTCGCCAAACGGCGAATGTCACGCGTCGTTACCTGCACGCGGTCATACACGGAACAGCAGAACGCTGGGCAATCCGTGCAGTCATAATAAACTTTTGGTTTAGCGGTCGGAATTGTTCCCATGTTCCCCGGTTCTCCTATCGTCGCTTGGACTTTTTGTATTCCGACAAGAGGAGGTTCATAAACTGCTCACGCTTGTCGTAGAGACGCTTTGGCTCGCGTGGCTCGTGACGTGTAAGAGCATAAGCCGTAATTAGCGGAAGCGCTACTGTAGAGTCGACATAACAGACAACTGCGTCAGGAAGTCGATCGGGATCGACCTTGCCCCACGACACTGCTTCACCAGGAGTTGCTCCCGATAATCCACCCGTGTCAGGTCGCGCGTCAGTCACTTGCAGAAAATAATCGTGACCACGTTCGTCGATGCCGAGCACTTCCTGAATCTGTGGCTCAGTTTGCAAAAGGAAATTTTTGGGTGATCCACCACCGAGTATGAAAACTCCTGATCGACCCTTCACTTTCTTGCCGTTTGACTTCACTTCGCCACGTTTCGCTGCAAGCACGATCGCCGCGGTCTCATTCACGTCGAGCGACGGATCGAATGCGAGCTTGTTGCCTTGTAGCGCTTTAGCCGCGACGTTCATTCCGATAGAAGAGTCGCCCGGCGACGACGTGTAAATCGGAACCGCGTATTCGTAAGCAACGCCGAGCAGCGACTTCTCCTTGATGCCGAGTTTCTGCTCGCGCTCGTGAACATAACGACCGCACAAGTAGTGAAACTCAGCCGTCGACATTGGGCGTTGAAACTCCGGTCCTTCGATTATTTTGCGGAAGAACGCATCGGTATCGAGCAGCACTGAGTAATCAAAGAAGATGTCGTAGATGCGGACCACTTCTTCTTCACGCAGGACCACGTCAGACGTCTGCGCGTTGCCCAGGTGCATGGCGAGACCGATGCCGAAGTGCGTGTCGTGATAGAGATTTGCGCCGGTTGAGATGATCCAATCGATAAAGCCCGCTTTGATTAGTGGAATGAGGGCGGAAATACCGAGCCCAGCGGGCGTGAGCGCTCCGGTTAGAGAGACCGCGACCGTGACCTCCGGCTCCAGCATTTTCGACGTGTAAAGCTGGCATGCCTCACGCAGACGCGCGGCGTTGTAGGCGAGGAAAGCCTCGTCGATCAAATCCGCGACGGCTATGTTTTTTGCAATCGGCGCAGGATCGATTCGTTTGCCGCGAAGGAATTTGCTTTTTTGTTTACCCATTGTAGTAGTAGACAGGATTTACAAGATTATACAGGATGAACAAGCTAATCTTGTTCATCTTGAGTAATCTTGTAAATCCTGTCTAAGATGTTTGTGCCTTTGATTCTTTCTGGTCCATCTCTGACGCATCTTCTTCCGGCGCTTTTCTCACGCGCACTCGCAGAATGCGTCGCTCGTCCGCTTCGAGAACCTCAACTTCCAGACCGCGCATGATCAGCCGCTCGCCGGCCGCAGGAACTGTTCCTGACTCATTGATCACGAGTCCGGCTATGGTAGTGAAATCGTCGTCTTCGATCTCCATGTCGAAGATCCGTTCGATCTTTCCGATCTCAGTCGAGGCCAGTACTTCGTAACTACCATCAGGGCCTTCAACAATCTCTTCCAGCTCTTCGCCCGCGATGTCTTCGTCTTCGATCTCGCCGACGATCTCTTCGAGAATGTCTTCGACAGTGACGAGCCCGCAAACGCCGCCATACTCGTCGATCACCATCGCGAGCTGCGCGTGCGCCTTTTGCATCTCCTCGAGCAGCTCGGCGACGGGTTTTGTTTCCGGTATGAAATACACCGAGCGCACGAGCGATTTAATGCACTCGTCTTCACGCCCGTCAGCCCAGCACTGAAGCAGATCGCGCACGTAGATCATGCCTTCAACGTTGTCGATCTGTTCGCGATAGACTGGGAGCCGCGAGTATTTCGATTCGAGAATGATATCGCGTGCTTCACGCACCGTCGCGCTTTCAGGGACGGCGACGATGTCCGGTCGCGGCGTCATCACTTCGTTCACGCGCGTATCGCCGAATTCGATGATCGAGTGAATGAGCTCGCCTTCTTCTTCTTCGAGGATGCCTTCTGCTTCACCGACGTCGATCAGCGCTTGCAGGTCGCCGCTGTCGTCGTCTTCTTCCTCTTCCTCACCGGTCTCAGTCACCTGATCTTTGCGCCGGGAACGATCAAAAAGCCGCTGAAAAGGATCGGCGATGAACGTCATGATCGGAAAGAAGGGCCGCACTAACGGCAGCAGGAAGAGCAGCGTGCCTTCCGGGTTTCGCGTCGAGATGAATAGTGGAATCAGTTGACGGAAGATGCCAGCGAGTATCAGTCCCGCGGCCAGTCCAACGAGCACGAGCCGCGGATCGGGGAAAAGGCTGAGTGATATTGATGTTATAAGAACAGCGACGACGACGAGCAGTATCTGGATCATCGCCGAGAGAGCGAAGCTGAAGCGCGGGCGATGCTCCAGTGCCAGGCGAAGAAACGGTTTGGATGGCTGTTCGGGCTTGTCTCCGTTCTCACCCATCAGGCGGCGTAGACCCACGTCGCTCAACTGGGCGAAGGCCATATCAACCGTGGCCAGCAGAGATAGTACTATGAGCAGTAAGAGCGCAAGCCCTATTTCAAGTTCCATCGATGGGGAAATAGTATGGACATGATTCCCATGATTTACAAGATGAACAAGATAGTCTTGTAAATCCTGTTAATCTTGTCATCTTGTCTAACAACTGCCTAAATGCCTAACCTCCTCCTCAGTTTTAGCTCCAGCCGATTCATCTCGCCATTGTCAGTCTCATGATCGTACTCGCAAAGATGCAAGAGGCCATGAAGTATCAACTGCGCGATCTCGCCATCAAGCGTCAACCCATTCTCTTTCGCCTGCACGGCCGCCGTATCGACTGACACAGCCACATCGCCCAAATTAAACTCTTCCTCCGCGGGAAACGACAACACATCCGTCGCTTTATCGACGCCACGAAACTGCCGGTTGAGCTCTCGAATCCGTTTGTCTGAAACAAAAGCGATCGTAGCTGAGGATTCGCTCTTCCCTATTGCGTCAAGCGCCCGGGCCGCAAAATTGGACCACGCTTCAGTGTCGAGTTTCAAGCCTCGCTGGCGATTGACAACCTCGACCATCGCTATATCTGTGGCTTCCGTGTTTGCTCTTCGTAGGCGCGAATGATCATCTGCACGAGCTTGTGGCGCACGACGTCTTTGTCGGTGAAGTAAACGAACTCAATACCTTCGAGCTTTGAGAGAATTCGTTGTGCTTCGATCAAGCCACTGCGTTTGCCGGTCGGCAGGTCGACTTGGGTTACGTCGCCCGTGATCACGGCCTTCGATCCGAAACCAATGCGCGTGAGAAACATCTTCATCTGCTCGCTCGTCGTGTTTTGCGCTTCGTCGAGGATGATGAACGCGTCTGACAACGTACGGCCACGCATGAACGCGAGCGGCGCCACTTCGATCACGCGCTTTTCGAGTAGACGCGTCACGCGCTCGTAGTCGATGAGATCGAAAAGCGCGTCGTAGAGCGGGCGCAGGTACGGATCGACTTTGTCTTGCAAGTCGCCGGGAAGGAAGCCGAGTTTCTCGCCAGCTTCGACCGCCGGGCGCGCGAGCACAATGCGGTTTACCTGTTTCTGCATCAACGCCTGGACCGCCATCGCCACGGCCAGATAAGTCTTGCCTGTTCCCGCGACGCCGATACCAAACACGACGTCGTTGTCCTGGATGGCCTGGATGTACTTGCGCTGGTTGACTGACTTCGGCGCGACCTGTTTCTTTCCTGCGGGATTGAAGCGCGTTTTGGTGAAGTAGTCGCGGAGGCTGAAGGCGCGGTCTTCGGCGATCTGCGCAAAAGCTTCACGCAGCTCTTTGTCAGTGAATTGTTTTCCTTCCTTGAAGAGGTCGGAAAAGTCTTCGAGGATACGTTGGGCGGTCTCGACGTCGGCCGGGTCGCCATCGATAGAGACATCCTGACCGCGAGCATCAATCCTTACGTCAAGCAGAGACTCGAGATATTTGATGTTCTGGTCGTGAACACCAAACAGCGTCTCCAAACCCCGAGGCGGCAACTCAATCTTCTTCAAACTCTATTAACTTTCTCCTTCAGAGACATGCTGCCACAAAGAGGCGCAAAATGCACAAAAGAAAATAAGGAAGACCGGGTTTTTTGTCCTTTTTGCGCCTCTTTGCGGCGGCTCGACCGCGCCTTGACACTCACGGACCGGATCTTTATACTCCGTCACTTGCGCTTTGGGGCGGGTGTGCCCGGCGCATGGGAGAAAGTGAATGCCGAATCATAAATCAGCAGAGAAGCGCGTCCGACAGAGTGAGAAAAGACGCGTTATTAATCGAGGCCATCGATCGAAGGTCAGGACATATATCAAGAAGCTGCGTACGGCGCTCGACTCGGGTAAGAGCGAGGACGTACAGAGCGTGCTTCCTGATGTCATCTCAGTGATTGATAAGTCCGTACAAAAAGGCGTGATGCACAAGAACGCGGCGGCGCGATACAAATCGCGGCTGACAGTTCGAGCGAACCAAGCGGCTAAGTAAACCTAGTCGACAATCAAAATTTTACCGGGGCGGATCGACATTTCGGTCCGCCTCGGTTTTTTATTGGAAAGGAGAACGTGATGAACCGGTACCAGTCAGAAGACGAGATCGAGAAGATCGTGCGCGGGTTTGAGGCTTGTGAAACCGGCGCGGATGATTTTCATCACGAAGAGCATCTTGCGGTGGCCGTCTGGTACTTGCACACGATGGATCGAGACGCGGCGCTCGATCGCATGCGCGCGGGCTTGTTGCGGTTTCTAAGTCATTACGAGGGAAACACGAGCAAGTATAGCGAGACGATTACGGTGTTCTATATCGACAAGATCGCGGAGAAGTTGCATCAGATCGGGCCGGAGGTGTCGATCGTTGAGAAGTGTAACGCAGTTTTAGCCACGGATTTCCGCGGATTGAAGACGGATTAAGAAGCTAGTTCGCAGACGAGCAGCTCGAGTTGGAGGCGAGGAGTGGCTTGCGATGTTTTGATTGCGAGATCGGTGGCGGCGGTCAGTTGAATGCCACGTGCGATCTTGGCAGCGGTGCTGCGCTGTAGAGTTAAAATGTAAGAGTCGCGTTTAAAGGGCGGAAGATTGATGTTGCGGAAGACTTCTTCACGACCGCCGCGCGAGAGCAAATGTTTACCGAGCGCGAGCCGGTGATAATTCCCTGCGATCAGTCCGACGAGCATCACAGGTTCCGCGCCGTCTTCCAGGAGTCGATGAAGTGTTTCGAGCGCTCTTTTGCGATTGCCCGCCAGCAGATGATCTCCGAGCTCGAAGTTTGATAGTTCGCGTGAACGGCCGATCAGTTGATCAACGTGATCGGGAGTGATGCGTCCTGTGTTTGCAGCGGCCGAAACGAGTTTCTCGATCTCGTTAGACAGCGTTTGGACGTCACTTCCAACAAGGCTGATGATTTCGCTCAACACCTGATCGTCAGCCGCGACCTTCAACTCCTTGAGCCGCGACTTGGCCCACGCTTTTGCTTCCGCATCTTTCAGCGGCGCGAATTCGACGACAGTGCAAGTATCCAGCAATACCTTGCTCGACTTCTTGCGCTTGTCGAGCTCGTCGGCGGTGAAGATCATGACCGTTGAAGGTGACGGGTTGTTGAGATAACGAATCAGGCTGTCCTCGTCAGTTTCGCGCAGTCTTGCGAAGTCGCGAATGCGAACGACGCGCGTGTCTGACATCATCGGCAACTGTTCCGCCGCCGCCATCGCAGACTGCACCGCATCGCTCGTCAAGCTAAACGACGACTCGTTGAACTCGCGCAGCAATGTTCGACTCAGCGCTAGATCCGTGATCGTCTGCGCAGCAACTCGACGCAGGTAAACCTCGGGGCCGAGCAACAGGTACAGCGGTCGCAGTCCTTCACGTAAAGATCGTTCGAGCTCGGTGCGCGTCAGCGTTTTCATTTCTTCTCGATATCTACTGCGTTGATGAGTGTGGAGACGATGCTTTCGGCAAAGCTGCGCGACATGCGCAAGATAGCGGGATCCTCTTCGTTGAAGAACGTGCGCGGGTCGCTCGCGAATTCATACTCGCCGCGAAAGACGAAGTTCTGATTGTCGTAAAGAACACGATTCTCTTGCTGGTCGCGCACGGTAACCGCGGCCTCGATCGTCACTTCATAAATTCGAGCGCGTCCTTTGTCGTCGAGCAATACGCCGCCGAAATAAAACTTCTTGATGACGCCCTCGATCACCGCATCCGCGCCCTCGCGCTGTCCCTGCACTCGCAACCCACGCCCGCGATGCACAAGCTCGCGCATCACCGCATCCGTAAACCGAGACTCAACCTTATATCGCAGCGCCTGGCTCTCCATCTGAAACGCCGGCACACCGACCGTTTTGAATCGAGTGGGAAGCTGATTCTTAGTAACCGGCTTATAGCACTCGGCGAATCCGGAGACGAAGAAAAGCATCAAGATGAAGAGGGAAGTACGAAGGGCTTTGGTCATCGGTGGAGGATTCTCTCATATCGGCCACGGATTTTCACGGATCGCTTCCGCGACACGGATTGTTTCGACGGCGGCTTTCACGTCGTGAACGCGGACGATGTGGGCGCCGTGGAGCACCGCGGTGGTGATGGTGGCCAGGGTGCCGTAGAGGCGATCTTCTGCGGGTGCGGGTGCGCCGGTTTCGTCGGCAAGGAGGCGGCCGATGAAGGATTTGCGAGAAGTGCCGATCAGCATTGGGTAATCGGGGAAGGCGGCGATGAGTTGGTCCAGCTTGGCGAGGAGCTCGAGGTTTTGTTCCTGTGACTTGCCGAAGCCGATTCCGGGATCGATCACGATCGATTCGCGCCCCACGCCGCGTCGCTCGGCCATGTTGATGCTCGCGCGGAGGCTGTGTGTGACTTCGTGCATGATGTCGGCGACGGGCGGGAGGCGGTGCATTGTTGCTGGCGTGCCGCGTGAGTGCATCAAGACGAGTCCTGCGCTGGCACGCGCAACTGCGTCGGCGACGTAGAAGTCGAAGCGAAGCGCGGAGATGTCGTTGACGATTGCTGCGCCTGCTTCCAAAGCGACGCGTGCGACTTCGGATTTGGTTGTGTCGACTGAGATTGGTACTTCGGTGCGGCGGGCTAAAGCTTCGATAACTGGGACGACGCGCTTGATCTCTTCTTCAACAGTAACCGGCTCGCCTCCGGGCCGTGTGGACTCACCGCCGACATCGATGATGTCAGCGCCTTCCGAGATCATCTGCTCGGCGTGCGCGATGGCCGCGTCGAGAGAAACGAATTGTCCGCCGTCACTGAAACTATCAGGGGTGACATTAAGAATGCCCATGATGAGCGTTCGCTCACCGATGGGCATTCTGTGGTTTTTAATTTGCCAGAACCGCGTAGCCACTTAGGCAGGCTGTGGATTGCCGCCGGTTATCGGTGGCAGAATCGGCTTGAGCGGCTTCGCGGTCGGCTCCTTCAACTGCGGCCGATCTTCGTCGTTGCCGGAATCGACTGACGGATTCTCATCGAGCGGTAGGCCCGCGACAATCCTTCGAATCTCAACACCATCCAACGACTCGCGCTCCAACAGGCACTCAGCCAAACGAATCATCGTCTCGCGATTGTCTTCGATGATAGCCTTCGCGCGCTCATACTGCGCGGTGACGATCTTCTTCACCTGTTCATCGATCTTGATCGCGGTGTCTTCCGAGAAATCACGATGCTGCGCAATCTCGCGTCCGAGGAAGATCTGTTCTTCCTTCTTGCCGAAGGTCAGCGGTCCCATCTCAGACATGCCATACTCGCAAACCATCGCGCGCGCGAGCTCAGTCGCACGCTCGATGTCGTTTGAAGCTCCCGTAGTGATGCTGCCGAGGAAAGTATCTTCAGCGATGCGTCCACCCATTAGGATCGAGATCTGGCCCAGCAGGTAATCCTGGCTGTAGTTGTGACGGTCGCCTTCGGGAAGCTGCTGCGTCACACCAAGCGCCATGCCGCGCGGGATGATGGTGACTTTGTGAACCGGATCCGCGTTCGGCACTTTCAGACCAACGAGCGTATGACCCGCTTCGTGATATGCAGTGACGCGCTTCTCCTCGTTCGAGATCACCATGCTCTTGCGCTCAGCGCCCATCAACACTTTGTCTTTCGCCAACTCGAAGTCGCCCATCGCGACGAGCTTCTTGTTGTAACGAGCCGCATTCAACGCCGCTTCGTTAACAAGGTTGGCGAGATCCGCTCCCGTGAATCCCGGAGTACCTCGCGCGATCACGGAGATATCAACATCTTCACCGAGGGGAATTTTGCGTGTGTGAACTTTCAAGATGCCTTCACGTCCGCGAACGTCAGGTCTAGACACCACGACGCGTCTATCAAATCGCCCAGGTCGTAGCAAGGCTGGATCGAGAACGTCCGGACGGTTCGTTGAAGCGATCAAAATCACGCCATCGTTTGACTCGAAGCCATCCATCTCAACCAGCAACTGGTTCAACGTCTGTTCGCGTTCATCGTGACCGCCGCCGAGGCCTGCGCCACGATGCCGGCCCACTGCGTCGATCTCGTCGATAAAGATGATGCACGGCGCATTCTTCTTGCCCTGTTCAAACAGGTCGCGCACACGCGAGGCGCCGACGCCGACAAACATCTCAACGAAGTCAGAACCGGAAATCGAGAAGAACGGAACGTTTGCTTCACCCGCAATCGCACGGGCCAACAGAGTCTTACCCGTTCCCGGCGGTCCCATCATCAAAACGCCCTTGGGAATGCGTCCGCCGAGTTTCTGAAACTTCTGCGGTTCCTTGAGAAACTCGATGATCTCCTGCAGCTCTTCCTTCGCTTCTTCAACACCAGCCACGTCCTTGAATGTCACACGCTTCTGCTGGTTGTTGAGTAGCTTCGCGCGCGACTTCCCGAACGACAACGCCTTGTTGCCGCCTGATTGCATCTGTCGCAGCATGAAGATCCATATTGCGATGATGAACAGTAGCGGCGCCCACGTTATGAGCATGGGCCAGATAAAACTCGCGCTCGACTCTTCTTCAACCTTCGCCACGCGCGGCTTGCCGTTCACGATTTCGCGCGCCGATTTAAGGAGATCGTTCTTTCCAGGTTCGTTTGATAAAGCTACTCGATATTCCTGATTATTAACGTCGATTGCCACGGTCTCGCTTTGTTTGACCGTGAGCGATTTAAGACTGCCGCTTTGGATCATTTGATCCAGCTTGGTCAAATCCACGGTTTGATAGCTGCTGCCTCGTGGATTGACGAGCTTATACAACAGTACGGCTCCCGCGATAATCAGGAGCCAAAATACGATCTGTCTTGCCGTAGAACTCAAATTCATTAACGCCTCCGACCCCCGATAATACCTTATCAGGGCGTCATTTGTCGCTGCCCAGCTTCGGCTTTATTCCGAAGCAACTCAAGTAAAAAATAACTGTCCCCTTTGATGCAAATACGCTTCGAAGGTTCCCCAATGTAAATACCGAATAATCTTGTAAATCCTGTCAAAACTGACTGTCAATCGTTTTTAGACTCAAATTCCAGCCGGTTTCGCCTGCGTCTGACCTTTCCGCCACTCGGTAACTCGGTCACTCGACCGCCAACATTCCCCTCCAGAAGCTTCTCCACCGCCATAAGATGAACCATTTCCAGTCTTCGCGTTCCGCCGCGCGCATTCGAAAGCCATTGCCGCAGCGCTCTTCGCCGCAATGCCGGCGGCGCATCGGCCAGCACCTTTACGTCCAACGCAGGCACTTTGGTCTCACCACTCTGCTCGTTAGACACCGCCGCTCGCTGTAACAGTGCATCAGAATCGCTGACAAGCACGGCTCCGTCTTCGCGAAGCTGCATCGCCGTGCGCGAGATTGCTTCCACGATCCGGTTGTTGAATGACTGCATGAGAGGCAATAGCTGTTTTCTTACTTTCACGCGGGCAAAGGTGAGATCGTCGTTCATTTCGTCAGATAGGAAGTTGATCCTGCGGAAACGACAGTAGTCTTCGGTTTCCGAGCGTCGCGCCCAGAGGAGGGGACGGACGAGTTTGATCGAGCTATTTTTGGCGAGTGGACGGAGTGCTTCCATGCCGCCGAGGCCGACGCTGGCGCTCCCGCGCATCAACCGCATCAACACGGTTTCGGCCTGGTCGTCCATGGTGTGGGCGCTTAAGACGTAGTTGGCCGAAACTCTTTTGGCCGTCCGTTCGAGAAAGGCGTAGCGGGCCTCGCGAGCCGCTTGTTCGAGGTTGTCATCGGTTTCGTCGAGCTCTTTGGCGCGGCCGATTACGCTTTTGAAACCGAGTTTTGCTGACAGATCTGCGACCCATTTCGCGTCTTTGCTGCTGGATTTTCGGATGCGGTGATCGAGGTGGGCGACGCAGACGCCGGTGTAGAGTTTGTTATTTGTCTTGAGCTCTTCGATAGCGAGCAGTAGGGCGGTCGAGTCCGCGCCCCCGGAAACGGCGACAACCACAGTCTCGCCCGAAGTCGGGAGCTTTAGCTTCCGCCACTCAGCCAGCAACATCCTAGAAAATTGATTAACCCGCATGGAAACGGATTATAGGCGAAAGCATAAAGCCTGGGGCGCCAGCCCCACGGATCAGGGTTAAAAAAGCGATTGAGCCCGCGAAGCGGGCGACAGCGTATATGCTCGAACGCTGTCGCCCGTTTCACGGGCTCAAACAAATTTTATTCGTCTGATCCTGGGGCTGGCGCCCGGCTTTATGCTTTCGCCCGCTTCGCGGGCTTTCTGCCGCCACGAAGCCGCGACAATTTATTGAAACTATCGCGTCGTTTGTAATTTAAAAGCCTACCGCTCCAAGATTCTCGGCAAAACGATCAGGGGGGACGATGAGGGTAGAAAAACAGATACGATTCAACGAGTGGTTGCTTGGATCGACGATTTTATGTGACTCGTGCGGTTGCCTTTGGCTGGTGCCGGCCGCACAGAAGCAGGATAGCTACCTTTGCCGTCAGTGCGGCAGCGAGGCCACTAACAAACCCGCGCCAGTGTCTGGCGACCGGCCAAACAAGCGCGCCAATCATTAGTCACAAATCTTTACCTCGTGGTGTTTACCTCACAAGCAAACAGGTAGTCTGCTTTCTTTCTTGGGAAATTCCTGGAGTGCGCGTTGAGTGGTTAGCCCACTCCAGGAGATCCACATCCGGAGGACACCATGAAATCCTTACGCGCGAGAGTAATCTCGATCACTGGTATGCTCGGCGTTTTGTTGCTGCTGTGGGCGTGCTATCCCGCTTCAGAAGTCACCTACTCAAACCCGCAGGACGTCACCAGCAGCCAATGGCTCATCGAGTACTCGACAACCGAGAACAAGCTGCAACTCACGATGCGCTACCAGCGCAAACGCGACACCGGCTTCAGCTACAACGACAGCGGCTTTAACGTCACGCTCGACCAGCTTACGGGACTCACGCGCGAGCAGCTCTTGTCGCAAACGGGCGCCAACGTCCGGTTCCAACTCAAGCGCGACGCAGGCACATTCGACTTCGAAGGCTGGTTCAGACAAGGAAACGGCTCCGGCCACTTCGCCTTTACACCGAACAGCTCTTTCAACTCCGAACTCGGACGGCTCGGCTTCGGCAAAGCGACCGACGAAGAGCTGCTAGCCCTTGCGATGAGCGACACGGGTCTCGCCTTTATTAACGAGTTGAAAGCTCAGGATTACGACACCACGACCGTCCAACAGCTCGTGCGAATGGCGCATCACGGCGTCCGGATCGAATACCTCCAGGGTCTGAAATCGCTCGGCTACACCGTCAAGAGCCCGGATCTGGTCGTCCGCATGAAAGATCACGGCGTGACTCTGAACTTCATCAAGGAGCTCGCCGCCCTCGGCTATAACAATATGTCTCCCGAGGATCTCGTCAGAACCAGAGATCACGGCGTCACCGCAAAGTTCATCAACGAGTTTATGGCTACCGGCTACGAGCGCGCGCCGCTCGACCAGTGGGTCATGCTGAGAGATCACGGCGTGACGACCGAATTCGTGTCTGAGTTGAAGAACCTTGGCTACGACCGTCAACCCCTGGAAGATCTGCGACGGATGTGGGATCACGGCGTCACGGCGTCCTTTATCAAGGAGATCAGAGAGATCGGCTATTCCAACACGAGTGTCGAACAATTAGTGCGGCTGAAGGATCATGGCGTCAGCGCTGCTTACATCAAGCGCATGAAAGAGCGTGGCTACGCCGACCTCACACTCGACGAATACATCCGTCTGCGCGACCGTGGCGAGCGCGAGTAAGTGAGGCGCGCGCGAGCGTCGTGCGAACCTTGGGCCACTATCGCCGCATCACACAATTTCACAGATCCCCTCCCCTCGTTGTAATCTGTGTTGTCTCTGCCCATAAGACTGTTTATTGAGGATTGAAATGAGATTAAGACGACTGTTTTCTGCGCTCCTGCTGGCGCTATTTGGCTTACAAACACTGCATATCACTGCGCTCGCCGACGAAGGCATGTGGCCGTTCAACAACGTGCCGCGCGCAGAAATCAAGAAAAAATACGGTTTTGAAGTTACCGATGAATGGTTGAACAAGGTCCGGCTCGCGTCCGTGCGCTTCAACAACGGCGGTTCGGGCTCGTTCGTATCGCCGAACGGACTCGTGCTAACGAACTATCACATCGTTGAAGACATCGTGGGCGAAGTGAGCACGCCGGAGAAGGACCTCGCGAAAGAGGGCTTCGTCGCGCGCACTCGCGCTGAAGAGATCAAGGCGCCGAGTCTCGAGTTGAACGTCCTGCAGAGTATCGAAGACGTTACGTCGCGTGTGAACGGCGCGGTGAAGGATGGCGCGACTGACGCCGAAGCGTTTGCCGCAAGACGCGCTGAGATCGCTGCGATCGAAGCGGAGTCGACGAAAGCCACCGGATTTCGCTCTGACGTCGTTACGCTTTACCAGGGCGGACAATACAATCTCTATCGCTACAAGAAGTACACCGACGTTCGTCTCGTGTTCGTGCCTGAGTTTCAGGCCGCGTTCTTCGGCGGCGATCCTGACAACTTCAACTTCCCACGCTTCAATATCGACATGGCCCTCGTGCGTGTTTACGAAAACGGTCAGCCGGTAAAACCGGAGAATTACTTCAAGTGGTCCACCGCGGGCGTCAAGGAAGGCAATCTCGTTTTCGTGACGGGCAATCCGGGTTCGACTTCGCGTCTCGACACAGTCGCACACCTGGAAGAACTGCGCGACACCAGCATTCCGATCATTCTTCGCTTGCTGGAGCGACGTGAGGCGATGTTGAAGAAATACATGGCGCTCGGGGAAGAGCAGACTCGCCAGGGACAGAACGAGCTGAACAGCGTGCAGAACAGTTTGAAGGTTTATCGCGGGCAGCTTAAGGGACTCAAGGATCCGGCGTTGCTGGCCCGTAAGCAGAAAGAAGAGCAGTCGCTGCGCAAGGCGATTGCTGACAATCCCGAACGGCAGAAGATGTACGGCGAGGCGTGGGACGCGATCGCCAAAGCGCATCAGAATTATCCCACCTACATCAAAGAGCGTCGCATCTTCGAGCAGATGGGCGGTTTCAATTCGACGTATTTCGGCTTCGCACGCGCTCTTGTAAGGCTCGCGGAGGAAAACGCGAAGCCAAACAACGAGCGTTTGCTCGACTACACGGATGCTCGTCGCGCATCACTCGAGCTCGCATTGTATTCACCCGCTCCGATTCACAATGACTTCGAAGAGTTGAAACTCGCTGACTCACTCGGTTTCATGGTCGAGTTGCTCGGCGCGGACCACCCGCTCGTGAAGCAAGTCCTAGCGGGCAAGACTCCTGAAGCACGCGCTGACGAGATGATCACCGGCACGAAGCTTGGCGATGTCGCGGTCCGCAAAGAACTGGCCGCGGGTGGCAAAGCCGCGATCGACGCTTCGACTGATCCGATGATCGTTGTCGCGCGGATGATCGATGCGAAGGCGCGCGAAGTCCGTAAGCGTTACGAGAGTGAATTGACGGGCGTCGAGCGCGCCAACTACGCGAAGATTGCACGCGCGCTTTTCGAGACTGAAGGAACGAAGCTCTATCCGGACGCGACGTTCACGCTGCGACTCTCGTACGGCGCGGTTGAAGGCTACATGGAGAACGGCCAAAAGGTGCCGGCGTTCACGACGCTCGGTGGTCTGTTTGCTCGCTCTGACAAGTTCAAGCACGAGTTTCCATACAACCTGCCGGAGCGTTGGGTGGCGAAGAAGAGCGCGATGAATCTGACTACGCCGTTCAACTTCGTGTCGACGAACGATATCATCGGCGGAAACTCAGGCTCGCCGACGATCAATCAGAACGGTGAACTGGTTGGGCTGATCTTCGACGGCAACATTCAATCGCTGGTTGGCGACTTCATGTACGACCAGTCAGTGAATCGAGCTATCTCGGTTGACTCGCGAGGAATGTTGGAAGTGTTGAAGAAGGTCTTCGGGGCGAATGAAATCGTTTCCGAGTTGACCGCCACCAGCTAGGATTGAAAATCCATCCACAGATTACACAGATCAAATATCCGTGTAATCTGTGGATTATGCTTTCTCTAACCCAGCGTATTTCTCTACCAGTTTTTTCTGCCCGTAACCAGGGAAGCTCACCGTTAGCTTTGCAGACTCGCCAGCGCCTTCACGTCGCAACACCAGTCCGCGCCCGTACTTCGAATGCTTCACGTACGAACCTGGCGTGATCTCATTCGACGGTGACGTTGCGACTGGCTTCGAAACTTTCGGTAGACTACCTGACGTCTGACCCATCTGCCGGTTGCGTTGTTTGAAGAAGTCGGCGATGGAATCGACGCTGTCGTAAGTCTTACCCGAGTATTTCTTCCGCTCTTTCTTGTACTCACCCTGTTCGTAATCGATCTGCTGTGAGCCGCCTTTAAATGAGAGCCACGACTTACCGAGACTGAGATCCTCCAGCAGCTCCTCTGGCATCTCGTTCAAAAACGTCGACGGCTCTGACGCGAGCTCTTCACCGTAGACACGACGTTTCATCGCATGCGTCACGTAGAGGTAACGCTCAGCGCGCGTCATCGCGACGTACGCTAGCCTCCTCTCTTCTTCCAGTTCCGCTCGATCAGTCGCGGCGCGCGAATGTGGAAACAAGCCTTCTTCGAGACCGACGACGAACACGAGCGGAAACTCGAGTCCCTTCGCCGCGTGTACGGTCATGAGCGTGACAGCCGCGTCGCGCTTGTACTCGTCCTGATCGGAGACGAGTGCGGAGTGATCGATAAACTCGCGCAGACCTTCGATTCCCTGATCGTCGTAATCAACCGCGGCGTTGACGAGCTCCTGCAGGTTCTCGAGTCGTCCTTCGGCTTCGTCCGTACGCTCGCCACGCAAAGACATTTCATAACCGGTTTCAATGATCGCGGCGCGGACGACATCAGAGACCGGCTCTTTAATCGACTCGTCCGGCGTCTCTGCGAGCTTCGCGAGTTTGTTGACGATGTTGCGAAAACTCTTAAGCGCGCTGATCGCTCGCGGGCCTAGACTTCCCGGTTGCTCGATCATGTTGCTGATCGTTTCCCACCACGACAGCTCGTAATCTTTCGCGCGACGCTCGAGCTCGTCGATCGTCGTTTTGCCGATGCCGCGCGGTGGACTATTGATCACGCGTCCGAGCGCGATCGAATCGTTTGGATTCAGCGCCAGCTTCAGATACGCGATGATGTCGCGCACTTCCATACGCTCGTAAAACGAGAAGCCGCCGATGATGTTGTATTGCAAGTCCGTGCGGCGCATCGCTTCTTCAAACACACGTGATTGCGAGTTGGTGCGATAGAGCACGGCGCCGCGAATCTCGCGCTCTTCGCGCCGGTGCTCGACGATCTTTTGGGCCACCCAACGCGCTTCCGCTTCCGCGTCGAACGCCTGGTAATAACCGATGCGACGGCCTTGCGGATTCGAAGTCCAGAGGTTCTTGCCTTTGCGCTCGAGATTGTTCTTCACCACCGCGCCGGCGACGTCGAGAATCGTTTGCGTCGAGCGATAGTTTTGTTCGAGGCGAATGGTTTTGGTCTTCGGAAAATGCTTCTCGAAGTTCAGGATGTTGCTGATGTCAGCGCCGCGCCACTTGTAGATCGACTGATCTTCGTCGCCGACAACGGCGATGTTCTGCGACTTCTGCGTCATCAGGCTGATGAGCGCGAACTGTAGCGAGTTAGTGTCCTGGTATTCGTCGACGAGTATGTAGCGAAACTTGTTGTTGTACTTTTCCCTGACGTCATCAACGTCGCGCAGCAGTCGCACGGTTTTGATCAGCAGATCGTCGAAATCGAGCGCGTTGTTGCCGTGCAGTCGCGCTTCATACATCTCGTAAACCTTCGCCATGATCGCGCGGCGCTCATCCTGGTATTCAGCACGCGCCGCGAATGCCGTCGGGTCTTCGCCACGATTCTTAGCCGCGCTGATGGCTGACTGTGTCGCGCGCGGCGCTACGTACTTCTCGTCGTAACCGAGATCCCGAATTGCCTGCTTGATCAAACGAATCGAGTCGTCCTGATCGTAGATCGTAAAGCGACGTGTGTACTTGTCGTTGAGCTTTTCGATGTCCTGACGCAGGATGCGTACGCAGAGACTGTGAAACGTCGAGACGAGCGGTAGGTCGTTGCGTTCCTGCGTGTGCAGCAGTCGCTGCACGCGCTGGCGCATCTCATCGGCGGCTTTGTTTGTGAACGTGACGGCGAGAATGTTCCAGCTTGGGATTTTCTTCTCGGCGATGAGATACGCGATGCGATGCGCAATGACGCGCGTCTTGCCCGAGCCCGCACCTGCAAGGATCAGAAGCGGTCCTTCGGTAGCAAGCACAGCCTCGCGTTGTTGTTCATTTAGTTGTGACAGGAAATCCGAATCCACGCGTGCATGCATTTAAGCACATCGATTCGAGTAGTCAAAATCCGCGTAATCCGTGGATGGATTTGACCGCAAGAACCAGATAGATTCAGGATATTGAGAGAACTAAAATCCCCACATGCTGAATAACGATCAACTATGGCAAGCAGTCGTTGCGAAAGACGCGCGCTTCGACGGGCAATTCGTTTTTGCCGTCAACTCGACAGGAGTTTACTGCCGCCCGTCGTGCCCCTCGCGCCGCGCCCATCGCGAACGCGTCCGGTTCTTCGACTTGCCCGAAGCCGCAGAACAAGCAGGCTTTCGCGCGTGTCTCCGTTGCCAACCAAAGCGCGCACGCGTCCTGGATCCACAGATCGAGCTTGTGCAACGCGTCTGCCGGCTACTCGACGAGACTGAGAGCGACACACCGAGACTAGCTGAGCTCGCATCGCACGCTGGGGTGAGCGTCTTCCATCTGCAGCGCACATTCAAGCGCGTGATGGGCATCAGCCCGCGCCAGTACGTCGCCGCTCGCAAGTTCGGCAACTTCAAAGCGCTCGTGCGCAAAGGAGAATCGGTGACTAACTCGCTTTACGAATCAGGCTTCAACTCCAGCAGCCGTCTTTACGAATACGCATCGGAAGAGCTCGGCATGACGCCCGCAACCTACAGTCGCGGCGGTCGCGGCGTGAACATCAGTTACACGACTGTCGATTCAACGATGGGACGTTTGCTTGTCGCAGTGACTGAGCGTGGCGTGTGTGCAGTGAGAATGGGCGACGACGATGCAGATCTCGAAAAAGATCTACTCGCAGAATTTCCACACGCTGAGATCACTCGCGAAGATTCGGCACTGCGCGAAACAGTCGAGAAGATCCTGAATCACCTGGACAAGAACGAGCCACGACTCGATCTACCACTCGACATCAGAGCCACAGCCTTTCAGCGCCAGGTTTGGGAAAAGCTGCGCGCGATCCCGTACGGCCAGACAGTTTCGTATGGGGATGTCGCCAAATCACTAGGCAAGCCCGGCGCGGTGCGTGCAGTCGGCCGCGCGTGCGCGACAAATCCCGTCGCTCTCGTCATCCCGTGTCATCGTGTAGTCCGCGAAGATCAGAGCCTCGGCGGCTATCGCTGGGGTTTGGACCGAAAGAAAAAATTACTTGAACATGAACGCGGGCGGCCCATTTTGTCATCCGAATCCGCGTTAGAGGAGGCGAGGGGCAGACGGCGTGAGTAGCCAAGGCACTTTTGGGGGATGTAGTGCCGCCGCCGTTTGCCCCCGAGGGGCGCGGCTATTCTACTGTGACTGATTTAGCCAGGTTTCGTGGCTGATCGACATCGCAACCGCGTCGTACCGCGATGTGATACGCCAACAACTGTAAGGGGATGATCGAGAGTATCGGCGACAGCAGATCGCTCGCAGCCGGTATCTCGATCACATAATCCGAAACCACTGACGAGATCGAATCGCCTTCAGTCAACACTGAGATTACGATACCCTCACGCGCTTTCACTTCCACGATATTCGAATGTGTCTTTTCGTAGCGCAGCTCTGAAGCGCGATTGCCTTCTTCACGCGTGTTGATGAAGAGCACCGGCAGCCGCTCGTCGATCAGCGCGTTTGGTCCATGCTTCATCTCACCCGCCGGATAACCCTCCGCGTGAATGTAAGAGATCTCTTTCAACTTCAACGCGCCTTCGAGCGCGACCGGGAAGTTGATGCCACGACCGAGGTAGAGAAAGTCAGTCGAGCGGAAGAACTCTTTCGATAGCTCCTCAATGCCGTCTGAGTCGTTGAGCAGATGCTCGAGCTTCACCGGCAGCTCTGCCAACTCCTGCGCATGAAAACGCGCCTCGTCAACTGAGAGCGTGCCGCGCAGGTTGCCCAGATACAGACCAAGCAGGTAGAGCGCGATCATCTGAGCGGTAAAAGCCTTCGTCGAAGCGACCCCGATCTCCGGACCAGCGTGCGTGAGAATCGTGCCGTCTGCTTCACGCACGATCATCGAACCCTGCACGTTGCAGATCGCGAGCACCTTCGCGCCGAGATCTTTCGCTTCGCGCAGCGCCGCAATCGTGTCGGCCGTCTCACCTGATTGAGAAATCACGAGCAACAAGGTGTTCTCATCCATCACCGGACTGCGATACCGAAACTCTGAAGCGTAATCGACGTCGACCGGCACGCGCGCGAGCTGTTCGATCATGTACTTGCCCGCGAGTCCCGCATGCCACGACGTGCCACACGCCGCGATCTTGATCGAAGTGAAACGTTTGAAATCGGCTTCAGTGATGTTGCTCATCTCGTCGAGAAACACCTGGCCGCTGTCGAGCGAGACGCGTCCCTGCACCGTGTCGCGAACGGAGCGCGGCTGCTCGTAAATCTCCTTGAGCATGAAATGCTTGAAGCCGCCCTTTTCCGCCATGATCGGATCCCACGTGATCCGCTGAATCGCCGGCTGCACTGAATTGCCTTCGAAGTCTGTCACGCGCACAGCGTCACGATTGATGATCGCGATCTCGCCGTCGCCGAGAAAGAAGACGTCGCGCGTGTGTTGCAGAATCGGTGGAATGTCTGACGCGACGAAGAATTCGCGATCGCCGAGACCGATCACGACTGGAGGTCCCTGGCGCACGGCGATGATCGTGTCAGGCTCGTCGGCGTTGATGATCGAGAGCGCGAAGATGCCGCGCAGCTCAGCCACCGCCGAACGCACGGCCTGTTCGAACGAGGAATCCTTTTTGAGATATTCCTCGATCAGGTGGGCCATGATCTCTGTGTCGGTTTCGGTGACGAAGTGGTGATCGGATTTGCGCAGTCGCTCTTTGAGCTGGAGATAGTTTTCGATGATGCCGTTATGAACGACGACGACGCGTCCGGTGCAGTCGCGATGTGGATGCGCGTTCTCTTCGGTCGGACGGCCATGTGTGGCCCAGCGCGTGTGGCCGATGCCGTACGTGCCGTCGAGCGGACTCAGGCGAATCGTCTCTTCGAGGTTGCGCAGTTTACCTTCGGCGCGCCGGATCTCGAGGTCCTGATCTTCGTTGACGACTGCGATACCGGCTGAGTCGTAGCCGCGGTATTCGAGTTTGCGCAGCCCATCGATGATGAGCGGCACTACCTGCTTGTTGCCTACGTAACCAACAATTCCACACATGCGATCTTCTACTCCTATTCTTAGCCACAAAAGGCACAAAAATCACAAAAGATAATTTGTGCTCATTTAAGTTTCTTCTTCACTTCCGCTGGCACTCCGGCCACTAACGAATCCGGCGGCACGTCTCTCGTAACAACTGAGCCGGCGCCGGTTTTTGAACGAGCGCCGACCCGAACAGGCGCCACCAGCATCGTGTCGGAACCGATTTTGACGTCGTCTTCGATGACCGTCTCGTGCTTGTTCACGCCGTCGTAATTACAAGTGACCGTTCCCGCACCGATGTTTGTTCGCTCACCAATCGTCGCGTCGCCGAGATACGTAAGATGCATCGCTTTCGCGCCGCGTTTCAGTCGCGACTTCTTCACCTCGACGAAGTTGCCGACGGTCGCTTTCTCTTCCAACAACGCATTCATCCGCAGGTGCGCAAACGGCCCGACGGAACAGTTTGACTCGATCTGCGAATCGGCGATCACCGAGTGATCTTTCACTGTCACGTTGTCACCGAGACGCGAGTTTGTGATGCGCGCGCCGGCACGAATCACGCAGCCTTCGCCGATTACAGTCTTTCCCTCGATCGTGACGTTCGGATGGATGATCGTGTCGCGCCCGATCTGCGCTTCGGCACTGATGTACGCGTGCGATGGATCGATGAACGTCACACCACTTTCAATCATCAGCCGTCGAATCGCCGAGCGCCGGACGAGGTTCTCAAACTCCGCCAGCTCGGCGCGTGTGTTCACTCCCGAGACTTCGCGCGCGTCGTTGATTAGATAAACGCTCACGTTGCCGCCGCTCTTGAGAATGATCTCGGCGACGTCAGTCAGGTAGTACTCACCCTGATCGTTCTTCGGCTCGACTTTCCGCAGTGCGTCGAACAGCGACTTCGCTTCAAAACAGTAAATACCGGAATTGATCTCGCGCACCTGGCGCTCATCTTCAGTCGCGTCGCGCTGCTCGACGATCTTTCGAAACGCGCCATTGTTATCGCGAATGATCCGTCCGTAGCCGGTCGGATTTTCGAGACGAACACTCAGTATCGAACAAGCCGCACCCGTGTTTTTGTGTTGCTCGATCAGTTTCTGCAACGTCTCGACACGGATCATCGGCACGTCGCCTGACAACACGAGCACGAGCGAGTCTGAGTCTTCAAGCACGCGACGAGCCGATTCAACCGCATCACCCGTACCGCGTTGTCTTTCCTGAATCACAAAACTCGCGAGCTCGCCGACTTCCGCCAGCACCGCACGCTCAACTTCTTCAGCCTGGTGTCCGAGGATAGTAATGATCGAGCGTGGCTCGAGCGCCTGCGCAGCCCTGACGACGTACGCGATCAAGGGCGCGCCACCCAGCTCGTGCAGCACCTTCGCGCGGCGCGACTTCATCCTTGTGCCGAGACCGGCAGCCATGATCAAAACGTTCAGGGGTCTGGACGATGTGTTGTTAGTGGACATTCTCGGAAGATTTAGACGGCAACCGGGGCGACCGGGGCGAGTGCTTGTTTGCGGCAGTCGATCACGACGTGAGCAAGCCGATCCGAATTATGCCGGACCTTCTCACCATCGTAAAGCAGATCAGCGCGGACGATTTCAGTGGTTTGATCGATCGCGTCGTTAATCGAATCGTGGATACCGATTTGATAAGCGCCCTCGGCAGCGTAACGTTCAGCCTGTTCCGCGCTGATGCGCCGGTTGTTCACGACCACATAATCGAAATGAATCTCAGGGGCGTAATTCTGGATCGTTTCGAGGTGTTTCCGGGCGCTGTAGCCATCGGTTTCACCGGGCTGAGTCATCAGGTTGTTGATGAAGATCTTCGTCGCGCGCGACTGGCCGATGACACGTGCAACCTGGCTCACGAGCAGATTCGGCAAGATGCTCGTGTAAAGCGAGCCCGGTCCCACCGTGATGATGTCGGCGGCGCGAATCGCTTTGAGAGCTTCGGGCAAGGGCAGACATCGTTCCGGCTCGAGTCGCAAACTGCGAATCGGAAGTTTGGACGCGGAGATCTGCGTCTCCCCACGCACCACGGATCCGTCTTCCAGCTCGGCTGCGAGCCTGACGTCGCTAATCGTCGCGGGATAGATGTGACCCTTACTAGCGAGGATTTCGGAAGAGACGCGAATGGCTTCGGTGAAATCTCCAGTTACTTCAGTCAATGCGGCGAGAAAGAGATTGCCGAAACTGTGACCACCGAGCTCGCCGTCGCCGCGAAAGCGATAACTGAAAAGACGGGACATCAGTTTGGAGTCTTCCGAGAGCGCGATCATGCAGTTGCGGATGTCGCCTGGAGGAAGCATTTGCAACTCATCGCGCAGTCGTCCGGAGCTGCCACCATCATCGGAGACAGTCACGATGGCGGAGAGACTCTCGATCCACATCTCATCGCCGGTGTTGCCGACAAGACTCTTCAGACCGCCAAGTAAACACGAAAGACCAGTGCCGCCGCCGATGGCTACGAGCTTCTGACCGCCTGTAGTTGTTGTTTGTTGCAAGATTAAGCCTCAGACCCGGATCAAATCATACATTAATCGTGGCGATTCTTCTCTGTGCAACCTCTGTGTCCTCTGTGTCTCTATGGTTAGTTAGAGCAAAATTCACCACAGACACAGAGAACACAGAGGTTGCACAGAGAAAACTAAACTAGGAAGGGTTGCTAAAGATCAGCCGATCGAAATCGGGGTCGTTTCGCAGTGGGTTCAGGTCGTGATCGTGTTGTGCACGCACACGCAGGTTCGGTTGCAGGTCGAGTGCGCGCTGGAGTGATTCCAGAGCGAGGTCGATCGAACCGAGGCGAGCGCGAGTGGCGGCGAGTCCATAGTGAATATGCGCCGCCTCCGGCTCACGCTTGAGCGCTCTTTCGAACATCTCCTGCGCCGCTACATACTCACCTCGATTGAGCTCGATGACGCCGCGGTCGTAAAGCGAGTCGGCGTCACGTGGGAGAATACTCTCAGTTCGCAGGCGCGACTCCGCAATCGCGAGATATGTCCGCGCGCGAGCTGCGACTTCAGCTACCTGCGAATACTTGTCTACGAGAATTCGAAACTGGTTCCGCGCCTCAGCAAACCGTCCGCGAGCAAACTCCTTATGTGCGCGTTCGAACGCAACCAGTGCTGCCGACTCATCCTGCGTCGGCGGTCTTGGCGGCGGTGGCGGAGCCGGCGTAGGCCTAAGCGCTCGAACGGCGGCTTGCTTATGCGTCGTTTTGACCCTTGAGACGACAGGCTTTTTAGCGGCTGCGGCCTTGCGAGCTACAGGCTTCGGTGCTGCCTTCCTGGTTTTGGGTTTGGACGAAGACTTAGAGTGGGCAGCAGTCTTCTTCGCCGGGCGCACCTTGGCGGCTGAACGCGCAGACGACTTGGCGGCGGCGGCTCTGGTGGCTTTGGGTTTGGAAGGTGACTTCGCTTTTACAGCGCGCTTCGCGCTTTTCGCGGCTGGTTTAGCTTTTGAACGCGATGTTGACCGTCTCAACCCTTTTGTGAGACTGCTGCTCATGGGCGGATTCTCAAAAGGCTGCTCACTTGAAGCGAGCAGCCGTAAAATTGGACCGCAGCTTACCATAGACCTACCTCTAGATCAATGGAGACAAGTATTTGCGGGTGCTTTAACCACCGAAAATCAGACCACGTTTCCGACATAAGTTACAACAAAGAAAAATGTTGATGGCCATCGTTGGCTATGTTAAAGTGCTTTTCGGCTTATGGGAGGCTTAATCCACCTCGGCAAACTGCCCCAACCGAATAAGTAACCTCTTTTAGTTTCAAAAACTTGCAATCCGCGGAACAGGCGTTTTCACGTTTAGCTCTCCAGGAAACATCCCGCCCCGGCCTTCAATAAAGAGTCGCACACAATGGCAGAACCAATCCTTTTGCGTGAACAGCAGTACCACCAGATAAAGGCTGTCCTGGCGCGATTGCGAATGGACGCCTCAGCTAAGGTGGTCTTTCTCGTAGATAAGGACGGTCAGGAGATCGCATCCCAGGGTGAGGTGGGAAATCTTGACACAACCAGTCTCGCGTCGCTCGCTGCCGGTAATGTCGCGGCGACGGGGGGAATGGCTCAACTAATCGGAGAAAAGGAATTCCCAACACTCTCACACGAAGGTGAAAAAGAGAGCATTCATATCTCCGTAGTCGGCAGACTGCTGCTCGTGGTTGTCTTCGACGAGCGCTCCAGTCTCGGACTTGTGAAACTCCGAAGTAAGCAGGTTTCTCATCAATTGGCGAAGATGTTTGAAGAAATTACTTCTGCAGACTACGACGACCTCGATTCTCCCTTCGCCGGCATTACGGACGAGGACATCGACAGTCTTTTCAGCTAACGGCACGCTATGACCTTCATCAATTACGCTTCGAGAGAAATCAATTGCAAGATCGTTTACTACGGCCCAGGTTTGTGTGGTAAGACGACTAACTTGCAGTACATCTTTGATTCGACCGCGCCACAGGCGCGCGGAAAGCTGATCAGTCTCGCGACCGAGACTGATCGCACGTTGTTCTTCGATTTCATGCCGCTCGAGCTGGGGACAGTTCGCGGCTTCAAGACGCGCTTTCACCTGTACACCGTGCCGGGTCAGGTTTTTTATGATGCATCGCGTAAGCTGATTTTGAAAGGTGTGGATGGAGTGGTGTTCGTCGCTGATTCGCAGGAAGAGCGAATGGACGCCAATATCGAGTCGCTTTACAACCTCGAGGAGAATTTGCAATCGCAGGGCTACGATTTGTTGAAGATCCCGTACGTGCTGCAACTGAACAAGCGCGACCTGGGCAACATCGTACCGGCGGAAGATTTGGCGGCTGAGTTACAGAAAAAAGGTGAGCCTGTGATTGAGGCGGTGGCTTCGACGGGTGCGGGCGTGTTTGATACGTTGAAGGCTGTCGCGAAGCAGGTGCTGACGGAACTGCGTAAAGGATAAGCTCAAGTTAGACAGGATTACAGGATTTTCAGGATTGACATGTTAATCCCGAAAATCCTGTAATCCTGTCTAAAGCCTTATTCTAAACTCTTGAGCATCAACAGGCCGTCGCCGCCGTTGGAGTAGTACTTTGGCAGCTTTTGTGTGATTGAGTAGCCGAGGCTTTCGTAGAGTTTTTGTGCGGCGATGTTCATTGTCCGAACCTCGAGTCGCACCAGTCTCACATTCCGCTTTCGAAATCCGTCTTCAACCGTCCCCATCAATCTCTTCGCAAGATTGCGTCGCCGGTGCTCGGGCGCGACGCCGACAGTCGTCACGTGTCCGGTGTGATCCGGCTCGACGAGTCCGATCACGAATCCCGCCATCACACCGCCCGGTGTCACCGCTCGATACGAAACTGATTCAGGTGCGGTAAGAAGGTAGTCGAACGTTTCGCGACTGTAAGCCTCGCCGTCGATGAAGCAGCGCTGATCGAGTCGCCAGACCTCATCCAGTTGCGAGATGGTGAGCGGGCGGATGTCGTAGCTCGTGCCCCACGAAGGCGTCGGTGTCTTCTCTTTCTTCTCGCTATCGAATTCAACATCCGACGGCGACCACCAGCGCGAGCGAAATTTCTTTAGTACTGCCATAAAACCGCCCCTAGTTTATCATCGACTTTTTGAGATTGCCTACAGGATTAACATGCAGTCGCCGTAACTGTAAAAGCGGTAGCGCTCGGCGACAGCATGGCGGTACGCGCGCAGGATGAGGTCGCGGCCAGCGAAGGCGCTGACGAGAATCAGCAGCGATGAGCGCGGGAGGTGAAAGTTGGTAAGTAGCGCATCCGCAACCCGAAACTGGTAGCCGGGTTTAATTGTCAGACTCGCGACGCCAGGCCCGGCAACAACCTCACCGCGCTCGTTTGCTGACGATTCGAGCGCTCGCATCGTGGTGGTCCCGACAACGATCACGCGCTCTGCGTCGTTGATCTTTTGCGCGGCGGCTTCGGAGATCTCGTAGTGCTCGCTGCTGACTGAATGCTGGTCTATATCGTCGACGCGCACCGGTTCGAACGTTCCGTAACCGACGTGCAGCGTGACTTCCGCGAGCCCCGCAATCTTTGCAACCTCCTCGATCACGTCAGGCGTGAAATGCAGGCCGGCCGTCGGCGCCGCGATCGCGCCGCGCTGTTTGGAATAAACAGTCTGGTATCGTTCGCGATCTTCATTCGAAACACCGGCAGGACGCTTGATGTACGGCGGCAGCGGCGTCGAGCCGATCTGCGCGAGTACGTCGTGAAATGGACCGTCACAATGAAAACGCACGCGACGCAGCTCTGGTCCTGGTTCGTCGACCAGTTCTGCGATCAAACGACCATCACCAAACTCCGCACGCGCACCTTTTTTCAGACGTCCGCCGGGACGCACCAGCGCTTCCCAAACCTCCGGCTCGATCTCGCGTACGAGAAAGATCTCGACCTGCCCACCGGACCCCTCGCGACGCCCGAGCAGACGCGCGGGAATCACACGCGAGTTGTTCACGACGACGACATCGTTCGGACGCAGATACTTCGTGAACTCTTTGAACTCCGAATCAGTCCAGGCCTCCGCCCCTCGATCCAGCACGAGCATCCGCGACGCATCACGTTCTTCCAGCGGTGTCTGCGCAATCAGCTCCGCCGGCAACTCGTAATCAAAATCCGCGATGTGCATCCGTGTTAATCCGTGGCTGAAGGATGCTCGTAGTGGAAGACGGCGGTGAGTTGTGCGCCGAAGAGCAATATTAAACTCGAAACATAGCTCCACGTGAGAACGGCGACGACAGCGCCGACTGATCCATAGACCTGATCGTAGTGGAAGTAATGAAGACTCAAGGCGAAGATGTACTTCGCGATTTCCCACAGCAGGCCCGCAAGAAACGCGCCCGGCAGCGTGTCACGCAGAGTGACTTCCGCCTTCGGCATAAAGCGATAGACGAGCACGAAGAGCGCCACCGTGACCAGATAGCTCAGTGTCGCAAACAACACTTGCCAGAACGCGCTGCCGACCGATGCGAGTAACGTGTATCGCTCGATCTGCCGCGGTGAGAGCCGGTCGGCCATTTCCCGAAGCGCAACGAGAACCGACGTCACCAGAACTGAGCTTGCCAGCAGCAACCCAACGAGTCCGACCATTCCGATCGTGAGTGCGCGCCCGTGCAAAAATGTTCTCGACGTCGCGCCCCAGATGCGATTGAGCGCACGTTCGATTACTGCAAACACCCACGAGCCGGCCCAGAATATGAGAATGACGCAAGTGATAACCGCACCAACTCCAATATCGGAGAAGGCCTCGATCGTGTCACGCAGAAACTTGCTCGATCCGGGATAGACATCGACCGCGTGTGTCAGTAGTTGACTGCCCGCAGCGAGTTTGTTGCTGAGTGCGAACATGAATAACAGCGCGGGGAATAGGGCCATGAGTCCGAAGTAACTCATCGCCGCCGCCGATGTAAAGAGATCGTTTTCGTGAAACTGATGCAACGCGTGGCCGAGCATCGAGCGCCACGGCGAGCGGTTTCGAACGCCGAATGAATGACGTGAAAATGAAGGCCAACGCCTCATGATTTTAGCCGCGATACGCGGATTCAGCGGGGGTCGAACAGGCTGGGTATTCTTGAGCCGGGGGTCTTAATACCGAAATGTTCGTACGCGAGCGGCGTCGCGCAACGCCCGCGCGGCGTCCGATCCAGGAATCCAATCTGTATCAAATACGGTTCGATGATCTCCTCGATTGAATCTTTCTCTTCGTGAATCGACGCGGAAATCGTTCCCAGTCCGACTGGTCCACCACTGAACTTTTCGATGATCGTCAACAGCAGTTTGCGATCCATTTCGTCGAGTCCGTACGTGTCGACTTCCATCCGATTCAACGCATCGTTTGCGACTTCTTTGTTGATGCGGCCGTCGTAGTCGACTTCAGCATAATCGCGCACACGACGCAGCAGTCGATTGACAATGCGTGGCGTGCCGCGCGAGCGTCGCGCGATTTCACGCGCGCCTTCGTTGTCGATCTCGACGCCGAGAATCTCAGCCGAGCGCTTGCAGATCACTTCGAGATCGTCGTGCGGGTAGAAGTCGAGATGAAAGACGATGCCGAAACGACCACGCAGCGGTGCAGTGAGCAAACCGGCTCGCGTCGTGGCGCCGATGAGCGTGAACTTCGGCAGCTCGAGTTTGATCGAACGTGCCGCAGCGCCCTGGCCGATCAGCAGGTCGAGCTGGTAGTCCTCCATCGCCGGGTAGAGTTTTTCTTCGAGCGCCGGCAGCAGGCGATGAATCTCGTCGATAAAGAGAACGTCGCCTTCCTGAAGGTTGGTCAGCAGTGCTGCAATGTCGCCCGCTTTCTCGATCGCAGGGCCGGCGGTCGAGCGCAGCTCGGCGCCCATCTCGTTCGCGATGATGTTTGCGAGCGTGGTCTTGCCTAAACCCGGCGGGCCGGTGAGTAGCACGTGGTCGAGGGCTTCGCGACGATTGCGTGCGGCTTTCATATAAACGCGCAGGTTCTCCTTGACCTGACGCTGACCGATGTATTCGTCGATACGAGTCGGGCGCAGAGTGAGATCGAACTGCCGATCCTCGTCGCTGGGAAAACCGTCTTTCACGCGCGCTGATATTGACTCAGGAGGCATGTTGATTTCAAACCCTTGCGAGTTTCTTCAGACTGCGTCGCAAGATCGACTCCACTGTGACTTCGCCGCCTTCGCCGAGTGCGGCGTCGATCGCTTTTTCCGCGGCTGAGCGTTGGTAGCCGAGATTGAGTAGGGCCGAAAGCGCATCGGCGCGCACAGTGTCTTCAGTTAGCTCGGTAGCTTCCGGTTTCGCGCCCAGCTCTTCTTCTAGTTGAGCAGACGATAGGTCAGCGACCTTCTCGCGGAGCTCCAAGATCAGGCGCTCAGCAGTTTTGCGGCCAACGCCGGGGATCAACGTGAGTCGCGCGAGATTATTCGTTCTGATCGACGCGATCATCTCATCGGCGCTCATGCCGGAAAGCAGCGTGATGCCGAGTTTAGGACCGATGCCGGTCACCGAGATGACCTTCAGAAACAGCTCACGCTCGCGCGCGGTCTTGAAGCCGTAAAGCTGAATCGCATCTTCGCGGACGTGCGTGTAGATGCGAAGCTGAACGGTTGAGCCAAGATCATCGAGATCATAGAAAGTCGAGAGCGGGATGTTGACTTCATAGCCCACGCCGCTGACGTCGACGATCACGGAAGTCGCTTGTTTTGAGAGCAGTGTGCCGCTGAGATGCGCAATCATGCGGGCGGGATTGTAACAGAACCGAGCGCGGTAGCGCCGGGTCGACTCTTCAATCACGCCTGATGGTAGACGTTGACCCGGCGCTACCGCGCTCGGTTCTGTGGCGCTATACTGATTGCGCGCATGAAGTCCGAGAAAATATCAGAATTAACAACGAGCCGCTTGAGTGTTTACCTTCGTTGCCTCAATGCGCTTCATAGTGCCGGAATCAAAACCATCTCGTCGCAGGCGCTGGCCGAGCAGTTCAATCTCAACTCGGCCCAGATCAGAAAAGATCTCGGTTACTTCGGCGAGTTTGGCGTGCGTGGTGTTGGTTACTACGTCGACGATCTGCGCGAGCACATCACGAAGATACTCGGTCTCGACACGCCGCATCGCGTCGGCATTGTCGGCGCGGGCCGTTTGGGTACCGCGCTCGCAAACTACAACGGCTTCGACAAGTCAAACTTCACGGTCGTGGCGCTCTTTGATAACGATCGACAAAAGGTTGGTCGCAGGATCGGCGACGCGAAGCTTCTCGTACACGATGTTGACGAAATCTCGAACATCATTCGCGCGGAAGCGATCGACGTGATGGTGATCGCCGTGCCTGCGAAAGCCGCGCAAAGAGTTCTCAACCAGATCATGTCGGCAGGCATTAAGGCGGTGTTGAACTTCGCGCCGGCGTCATTGACATCGCGACGCGGCGTGAAGGTCAAAACAGTCGATCTGACGACGTCGCTGGAATCATTGTCGTATTTCTTATCTCAACCTTCCGGCGCTGCGTCTCACGCAAAGACGCAAAAGCGCAAAAGCGACATTTCATGGATGAGCAGACAATCAAACGCGATCTGATCAAGGTTTGCCACCTGATGTACGAGCGGAGCTACGTCGTGTCGTCTGACGGCAACGTGAGCGTGCGACTCGACGACGGCCGCATCCTTGCGACGCCGACGATGACGTGCAAAGGACGCATGTCCGAGGATCTGATCGCGATCACGGATCTCGAAGGCAAAGCACTCAACGATCGCAAAGCATCGAGTGAGCTTGCGATGCATCTTTTGATCTATCGTGAGCGTCCGGACGTGAAGGCTGTTTGTCATGCGCATCCGCCGCACGGGACAGCATTCGCAGTTGCAGGTCTCGCGATCGATCAGCCAATTCTTTCGGAAGTGATCCTGACGCTTGGCTGCGTGCCGCTTGCTGCTTATGGCACTCCGTCAACAGAAGAATTGACGAAGGAGATGCAGCCATTCGTGCAACATCACAACGCGCTCTTGATGGCGAATCATGGCGCGGTTGCTTACGGCGCAGATCTTTGGCAGGCGTGGGACCGTCTCGAGACGTTGGAACACACGGCGAAGATCGCGATTCTTTCGCGCATGCTCGGCGGTTCGAAAAATCTGCCGGCGGATGCGATTGAGAAGTTGATCAACGTCCGCGAGAAGGCGGGTTATCTCGGCGAATCAGCGCGCGGGCAGGCGTGCGGTTATCTAAATCCTTCGGAAAACGGCGATGCAAAGATTTCACTCACGCGCGAAGAGCTCGTCGAATTGTTAAGTCAGGCAGTAAATGGTAAATAATCCGTTGTCAAAAATTTCTGTCAGGAGCATCTGAATGCAAGAAGCACTCGGAATGGTTGAAACAAAAGGCCTCGTCGCGATGATCGAAGCCGCCGACGCGATGGTGAAGGCCGCGAATGTCACGCTCGTCGGTTACGAGAAGATTGGCGCCGGCTTTGTGACTGCGATCGTGCGTGGCGATGTGGCTGCGGTGAAAGCCGCGACCGACGCAGGCGCCGCCGCCGCGCGACGTGTGGGCGAGCTCGTTAGCGTGCATGTGATTCCGCGTCCGCATGGCAGTGTCGACGAGACTCTTCCTATCGGTCTAGATCGCTAACCAGCATGATCATTGCTCGCATCCTCGGGACTGTTGTCTCCACGCAAAAAGACGAACGGTTGAGCGGAAAGAAGTTGCTGATCGTGAGACCGATCAATGTAGACGGCAGCGATACCACCGGCTACGTGGTTGCAGTTGACACAGTGGGCGCCGGATATCACGAGCGTGTTTTGGTTGTTGCCGGATCGAGCGCGCGCCTGGCCCAGGGGATGAAAGATGTGCCAGTTGATGCAGCGATCGTCGGCGTCATTGATACTGTTGACGTGGTCCAGAATTAGATGCAACTCGCGCGCGTGATCGGCACAGTCGTGGCAACAGTGAAGAACGATTCGCTCGAGGGGCGAAAGCTGCTGATCGTGCAGACCGTTGATCGAAACCTCGAGCCATCGGGCAAACCGATGGTGGCGGTCGACGCGATTGGCGCCGGTGTTGGAGAGCTGGTGTTCTGGTGTCGCGGCAAGGAAGCGAGTTTCCCGTTCAAACGAGAAGACACGCCGACTGATTGCACGATCATCGGGATTGTTGATTCGGAGCAGCACGTAACCAGATGATTCTTGCACGCGTGGTTGGAAACATCGTCGCGACACAAAAGAACAGGCGTTACGAGTGTGCGCGTGTAATGTTGTGCCAGCAGATCACGCCGGAGGGTGAGGATACGAGTTATTCGACACTCGCGCTTGATTCAGTTGATGCGGGTGTTGGCGATACGGTGCTGATCGTTCAGGAAGGATGGAGCGCGTCGACTGCCGCGACAGGCGAGGCGGGCGCTGCGATTGATTCGGCGATCGTGGGGGTTGTAGATCGGATCGATCTCTTAACGTAGATGGAAGATCAAGCAAGACTAATGGCTGAGAGGATCGCGCGGCGCGTGGCGTCAGGCGCGACTCCGTCTCAGAGCAGTGATATCGGGTCAGAGCTGGCGGCGATGCGCGCGACTCTGAATGAGTTGCAAAATCGATTGGTTCAGATTGAGGCTAGAGTAAGTGTCCCGCGCGTGCATTCACCGTGGAGTCATCCGAGTCTCGATCGTTTTGGTGTGGAAGAAGCGACGGTATCTGAATTAGTTGACTTCTTCCACGGTGAAAAGCAGTGCAGCATGGAACCAGGTGGGAAGCCGTGTGACCACTGCGCGATGTGTAGCTCAAGAGGGTTTTAGCCACAAAAGGCACAAAAGCACAAAAATAGAACGACATAGAATAGAACAAGTCAGGAAGAAGCCCCTCTTCCTGACTTGTTCTATTTTTGACGACGTCTTCTATTTAGTATTTTGGTTTTGCCGCAGGGAATTCGCGTTGATCTGCGGTACCTGCTTCGCCGCTTCGTCAGCCTTGAAGAACGGCTCCTCCTTGAATCCGAAAAGCTTCGCTGAGATCACTGTCGGGAAACGTGCGCGCGTCGTGTTGTAGTCCTGCACACTCGTATTGTAATCGGTGCGCGCAGTGGCGACGCGGTTCTCAGTGCCCGCAACCTCATCCTGTAACTTCAAAAAGTTTTCATTCGATTTCAGATTTGGATACGCTTCCTGCAGCACCAGCAAACGCCCGATCGTGCCGCCGAAACTGTTCGCCGCATCGATAACCGCTTGTTTTTGTTCCGGTGATTTGTCGCCACCCTCACCTTGCGGAGCCTGGTTCTGGGCATTGAGCAGCCGCGAACGAGCAGCCGCAATCTGGCCGAATACTTCCTGCTCCTGAATACCCGCCATCTTTGCTGACTCGGCAAGGTTATTTAAAAGGTCACCACGTCGTTGTAGTTGTGTTTCAACGTTGGCCCATTTCGCCTTCACGTCCTGTTGCTTTGTCGTGAGTGTGTTGTAACCACAGCCACTCGCCGCAAAAGCAATCAGCACAAGGCCGACAAGCATTACTAATCTTCGCGTCTTCATCTCAAATCTCCCATGAATAAAGGTTACTGTGTTGCCGTTCCAAGCTGGTCAACCGATTCAACTACCTGCTCGATCTGAAACAGGTAAGCTCCAAAAAGATCGTTGGCTTCTTTTTCTGACGAGGGAAGACGATCGTTTGCGCGAAACTCAAAGATTCGTTCAAAGGGCGTCGGGTCGAGCTGCAACAGTTTCGCTGTCGTGCGCACAACATCGGGTTTCGAAACCGGCGCTTCGTAACCGTGCAACATCAACACGGCCCGGAAGAGCGATGCGAAACTCGAGAGGCTGTCGGTCATCAGAGCGCACAGCTTCTCGACTGAAACTGACGCGGGAATATAAAGGCGACGTAACTGGATCAACTTGCTTCTCAGCTCGTACTCCGCCTGGTGTCGCAGGTTTGCATCCGAGAGTTTTACAAACTCAAAAGGATCACGGCCGAAAAGAACAACGCGCGCGTTTGCCATCTGGTGAAACTCGATCGGAAAAACGTCGGCGGCATCCGAGAGCTCCTCGACAGTGAAATAGACGGGCAGTGGATGGCCCAACCGTTGCCACTCACGCATCGGCGCTTGGGCCTGGCGCAAGTCTTCCGGCGTGATGCGGTTCAGCGCGATCAGGATGTTGTAGTCGGAGCGTAGCTCGATGTTATCGCCCGCAGCCGCAGAGCCGTAGAGCACGACTGAGGCGAGGTTTGCTCCGTGCGTTGCGCGCAGATCCTCGACGAGTCCGTTGAGAGCTTCCTTTACTGCAGTCTTAACCATAACTAAATTCGCGGGCAGAGCATCTTACCAACTGCCACCCGCGCCTCCGCCTCCA
>DASYFE010000210.1:0-36247 GCA_036498585.1 Pyrinomonadaceae bacterium
AAGAGCACGTCAAAACAAGGAAGCCGATCGTTTACACCTCTGCCGATTCAGTGTTTCAGATTGCGGCGCACGAGGAAGTGATACCTCTCGATCGACTTTATGAGATCTGTGAGATTGCGCGGCGCATACTCGACGGCGAACACAAAGTCGGGCGTGTGATTGCGCGTCCGTTCCTGGGCCAGCCCGGAGCGTTTTATCGTACTGAGAATCGTCACGATTACGCCGTACCGCCGCCGCGCGAGAACCTTTTGCCTGCCCTTAAAGATGAAGAGCTTGATGTGGTTTGTATCGGGAAGATCGCGTCGATTTACGATTCGATGGGTGTCACTGAGGATCTGACCGCGAAGAACAACGAGCAGTCGATCGACCAGACCATCAAAGCTTTGAACGATTCGACGCGGGGTCTGATCTTCTCGAACCTCGTCGACTTCGACATGTTGTATGGCCACCGTCGCGACACTGAAGGCTACGCCAAAGCGCTCGAACACTTCGATTCACGATTACCCGAGATCGAGGCGGCGATGCGTGACGATGACGTGATGATGATCACCGCAGATCACGGCAACGACCCAACCTTCCGCGGCTCCGACCACACTCGCGAGTACGCGCCATTACTCGTCTACGGAAAAAAATCCCGACCGGGAGTGAATTTAGGAACGAGAGACTCGCTGGCCGATATCGGACAGACCATAGCCGCAAACTTCCGGGTGAAGCTCAGTGCTGGAGAGAGCTTTTTAGACAAGATTTACAAGATGTAAACAGGATTTACATATTAATCCTGAAAAATCTTGCAAATCCTGTCTAAAGCCTACTTCTTGGCCGTGAGGCTCTTGTAGATCGTCTCTACCCAACGATCCGTTTTGATAAATCCTGCGCCCCACGGCGCCCACTCGGCTGGTAAGCCTTCGGTCTTGATCTGGTCCAAAGTCTTCCCGGCGGCGATCTTCCCGCGCACAATTTCGGTGGTTTGCTGGAGCATGCGGTAATACGACTTCAGATCGTCGAGGGTTGAGATTGGGCCGTGGCCCGGAATCAGCTTCGCATCCGCCGGAATTTTTCCGATTAGCTCGCCGATGTTTTTGACCAGTCCCTCGACACTCCCACCACTCTCCAGATCTACAAACGGAAACCGGCCTGCAAAAAAATCATCCCCGAGATGCACGACGTTCGACGCGCTGAAGAAGATCACGCTATCGCCATCTGTGTGACCATGCGGGAAGTGAATCGCGCGAATGTCTTCACCGTTGAAGTGGACCGACAAAGAATCATTGAACGTGATCACTGGCAGCGCTTCTTTAGGCGACGCAGGCGTCGTGCTATTGAACACGGCGGATTTCTGTTCCGTCGCGAGGCGCTTACGCACGTTATCCTGCGCGATGATTGTCGCTTCCGGTCCAAACGCGACGTTGCCGCCCGTGTGATCGCCGTGCCAGTGAGTATTAAGAATGAAGCGCAGCTTCTTATCAGCAAGCCCTTTCAAAGCGGCGCGAATCTTGTCAGCGAGTGGCGCAAACTGATCGTCAACAATCAGGAGCCCGTCATCGCCGACAGAGACGCCGATGTTTCCGCCCGAGCCCTGGAGCATGTAAACGTTCCCCGCAACTTTCGTCACTTTGATTTCAACCTTCGAAAAGTCGGTCTGCGCATGCGCCGAGACGGCAAAGAGCAGCACAACAGTTAGCAACAGAAACTTCTTCACGTGTGTTTTCTCCTACGCTTCTGGATTCTTGAGCACTGCGATGAACGGCAGGTTGCGATATCGTTCCGCAAAGTCCAAACCATAGCCAACCACAAACTCATCGGGAATCGGAAAACCGAGGTAGTCGATCTTCACTTCGCGCTGGCGCCGATCGTACTTATCGAGCAAGGCCGCGAGTTTCACGCTCGCCGCTCCGCGCGACTGTAGGTTTGCCAGCAGGTACGAGAGCGTCAGTCCTGTATCGACGATGTCTTCGACGACGAGTATGTGCCGGCCTTCGATCGGCACGTCAAGGTCCTTCATGATGCGGACTTCGCCTGACGTTCGCGTCGAAGAGCCGTAGCTCGAGATCGCCATAAACTCGATACTCACGCGCGTATCGATCGCGCGCATGATGTCGCTAAGAAAAAAGCACGCCCCTTTCAACACGCCGATCAGCAACGGGTTGAGCCCGGCGTAGTCGCGCGTGATCTGCGCTCCGATCTCCTTAATGCGCGCCGCAATCTGTTCCTCTGAAATAAGAATAGCGAGATTTGGGTTATGAAACTCCGAGTCGAATTGGGCTGATGAAGTAGCCAACTTGTTTCTCCTCTTAGTGCAGGTGTTGGTCGAGCAAGAATTTGCCTGTTTGCCGCGGTGTGCGACATACTATGCAAGCTCTTCCTTCAGGTCAATGATGCAACAAGATAAAACAGAACCGAGCGCGGTAGCGCCGGGTCAACTTTCCGCCACCCGCGCAAATAGAACGATGGACCCGGCGCTACCGCGCTCGGTTCTGTGCGCTCTTATTTTTTTAGTTCTGGCGGTTCCCGCATTTGGGCAGGCGACGGCGATTCAGCCGTGCCAGCAAACGACAACACCACCGCGCGCGCGTTTGTTGACTGTTGACGCGAGCGTTCCCGCGGATCCTGACGTCGAAAAAATAATCGCGCCGTACAGCGAGAAAGTCCGTGAGCTGAGTAAAGTGATCGGACGGCTCGAAGGCGGACTTGCGAAAAAAGGTGTTGGCGCAGGCACGCTCGGGAATTTCGTCAGCGACGGAATGCGCGCACAGGCAAAAGCCAAACTCGGCAAGCCCGTCGCGCTGTCGATCATGAATTCCGGTGGCTTGCGTAAAAACGACATCGCAGCCGGCGATCTGCGCGCCAGCGACATCTTCGAGCTGTTGCCATTTGAAAACGCACTCGTCGCACTCGACGTCACGGGCGCTCAGCTTCTGAAGATAATTGAGGTCGCGACGAAGGACGCGCAATCCGGCGCGCGTATCCAGTTTAAGTACAACGATCGCGATCGTCCGGAATTCATCAGCGCGAAGCTTGTCGACGAGAACGGAAACGAGCAGGAGATCGATCCGAACAAGACCTACACGATCGTCACGCTCGATTACCTTTTGCGGCTCAACAGCGGCGCTTACGCGATTCTTAAAGAAGCGAAGAGCGACGCGCCGCTGAACATCACGTTACGTGATGCAGTGATGAATTACGTCAAATCGGAAACTGCGGCCGGCCGACCAATTCGCGCCGCAGTTGATAATCGCTTTGTACAGGTTGGACCAGGACCCAAGTCGACGGAACCGCCTCGATGATTAATCGCAGAACATTTTTAACCACATCAGCAGCGTTCGGCGTGACGCTCGCCGGCTTTCCGCGAGAATTACTCAAGGCGAGCGCGGCCGACACGGTGATCACGATCCTTCATACCAACGACACGCACTCGCAGATCGATCCCCTTCCGGCGAACGATGCGAACGCAGGGAAGGGAGGCGTCGCACGCCGCGCCACAGTCGTGAAGCGTGTTCGAAAAGAAAACCCGAACACGTTGCTGGTCGATGCGGGCGACGTACTCCAGGGCACGCCTTACTTTAACTTCTACAAAGGCGAAGTCGAATACAAGGCGATGTCTGCGATCGGTTACGACGTGGGCACGCTCGGCAATCACGAGTTTGATAATGGAGTCGAGGCGCTCGCGAAGGCGTTGACGTTTGCAAACTTCGACATCGTCTCGGCGAACTACGATGTGAAAGGCACGGTGCTCGAACAGCGTGTCAAACGGTACGTCGTGAAGACGCTCGCCGGAATCCGCGTCGGACTGTTTGGTTTAGGTGTCAGTCCCGTGGCTTTGATCACTCCGGACAATTTCAAAGGTGTGACTTACATCGATCCGGTGGTTGTCGCTCGCGATGTCGTGAAGATACTGCGTGATGAAGAGCGTTGCGCCCTCGTCGTCTGCATGTCGCATCTCGGCTACAACGCAGACGCTAAGAGCGGCGATTCGTTCGTTGCATCGCAGGTTGACGGCATCGACTTCATCGCCAGCGGTCACACGCACACGTTCATGAAAGAGCCCGTTACGCAGACGCAGCCGTGCGGTGCGAAGACGACGATCTTCCAGGTCGGGAAGAGCGGGATCTACGTCGGTCGTGTTGACTTCACCTTCCACAACGGAAAACTTGCTGGCACTGCCGTACGATTGCTCGATCTGAGGGATGTTTGATGGAAGACGATACCCGCGATCGAGTTCGTGCGCTCGTGCGTGAAGTGTTGGCGAAAGCCGCGCCCGAACCCGCTGACGACAAACCTCAATCCCGCTTTGTAAACACAGTTCCGGAAAGCAGCACGCAGAGTGCAGTCACGCGTGATGAGTCTGCGAAGAGCGTCATCACTGAGGATGACGTACGCGGGTTAGAAGCCGGCGCGGTGCTGCGGATTGGTGAAGACGCTCGTCTCACGCCGCTGGCTCAGGACATCGTCAACGAACGCAAGATCGAGATCGTGCGTCGCGCGTCGCGGCGTGGATCGAAGGCTTCGAAGCTGATCGCAGTTGGAGCTGATCACGGCGGCTTCAAGATGAAAGAAGAGCTCAAAGTCTTGCTCGGTGAGCTGGGCCACAAGGTACAGGACTTTGGCGCGTACTCGGAAGAGGCGGTTGACTATCCTGACTTCGCACATGCGGTCGCGCGGGCGGTGGCGGATGGCAGCTCAGATCTCGGGATCGTGATTGATGGCGCGGGTGTTGGCAGTGCGATGGCGGCGAACAAGGTTCCGGGTGTGCGTGCTGCGGCCTGCTACTCGGTTGAGGTCGCACGAAACTCGCGCGAGCACAACGACGCCAACGTATTGACGCTCGGCAGCAAGACGATCAACAGCAAGCAGATGCGCGACATCGTGACGACCTGGCTCTCGACCGAGATCACCGAAGATCGGCACCGAAAGCGCGTCGCGAAGATCGACGCTATCCAGAAGCAATATCAGCGCTAGGCCTTACAAGATTTCTCACGCCTTTGCGTGAGACTCTCTCTTTGCTGATAGAATGTCCCGGCGATGGCCTTCTCCAACAACGGCGATTACGAATTACTGATTGACCAGATCACGGATGCGATCGTTGCGCGTCTTAACGGCGACGGCGGCGAGCAGGTGGCGATGTGTGGCTGCACGTCTGAGTGCTTCCATCGCTGCCCGGAGCGCATGCACCGCATCGTCGACGCGGGCGCGGCGCGCATCGGTCTCGTGCTGGGCCAAGCAGGCTCCGCGAGCGAATGGGCGAGGCTAATTGATCACACGTTACTGAGACCAGATGCCACTGACGACGACATCAAGAAGCTCTGCCAGGAAGCCGCGAGTTATCACTTCGCATCGGTCTGCGTGAACCCGACTTGGGTGCGCGTCGCCGCTTGCAACCTGATCGGCAGTGGCGTCCCCGTTTGCACAGTGATCGGCTTTCCACTCGGCGCGACACTCCCGGACGTCAAAGCCTACGAAGCGCGACGTGCGATCTTCGACGGGGCAAGGGAAGTGGACATGGTGATCAACGTCGGCGCTTTGAAGAGCGGCGACGATTGTCTCGTCGAGCACGACATCCGCTCGGTCGCACAAGTCGCACACGAGTACGACGCGATCTGCAAAGTCATCATCGAGACTGCATTGTTAACCGACGATGAAAAAGTGCGCGCGTGTGAAGCAGCCAAACGAGCCGGCGCTGACTTCGTCAAAACTTCAACCGGCTTTGCAAAAGGTGGCGCGACTGTGGCCGACGTGGCCTTGATGCGACGCACTGTCGGATCGGAGCTCGGCGTGAAAGCCTCAGGTGGCGTGAAAGGTCTCGATGATGCGCGCAAGATGGTTGAAGCCGGCGCGACACGCATCGGCGCGAGTGTTGGCGTTAAGATCGCGCAGGAAGCAGCCGGCAAAACCCCCACACCAGCAAAGTCTTCTTCCGCTTACTAGGACGGTGTCGATGCCGGCAAACCCGAAGCTCCTGGCAGTGATTCTCGGCGGAGGCGCCGGTAATCGTCTCTTTCCGCTTACACAACAGCGATCGAAGCCGGCCGTACCACTCGGCGGCAAATATCGTCTCGTTGACATCGCGCTTTCAAACTGCATCAACTCCGATATCCTGCGCACGTTCGTGCTGACGCAGTACAACTCCGCGTCGCTCAATCGCCACATCGCCCAAACGTATCGCTTCTCGAATCTCTCGGACGGCTTCGTCGAGATACTCGCTGCTGAGCAGACACCCGAAAGCCCGCACTGGTACCAGGGCACTGCCGACGCCGTCAGACAAGTCTTGCCGCACATTCGCGACTGGGGCATCGACACGTTGTTGATTCTCTCCGGCGATCATCTCTATCACATGGACTACCGGCAGTTTCTCGAGCGTCACCGGCAAACGAATGCTGACGTCACGGTGTCGGTGATTCCGTGCGCGCCGGGCCCGGCGAGTGAGTTTGGCTTATTGAAGACTGACGAGACGGGACGCATTGTCGAGTTTAAAGAAAAGCCGAAAGGTGACGAGCTGCTTTCAATGCAGGTCGACACGACGCAGCTCGGTCTCGACGCGAACGAAGCGCAGCGACGACCATATCTCGCCTCGATGGGGATCTATGTTTTCCAGTACGAGCAGTTGGAGCGACTACTCGCGGAGGATCCCACCGGGATGGATTTCGGCAAGCACATCATTCCCGCTGCGATCAAGTCGCGCCACGCGCAGGCGTTCATGTTCGACGGCTACTGGGAAGACATCGGAACAATCGGCGCGTTCTATCGCGCGAACCTCGACTTGACGAGCAAGATTCCGAAGTTCAATTTGTTTGACGCGGAAGCGCCAGTGTTCACACGTGCGCGTTACCTGCCGCCGTCGAAGATCGAAGAGACCGAGATCAACGATTCGATCATCAGCGATGGCTGCATCGTCAATGGTGCGAAGTTAACGAACTCCGTCATCGGTTTGCGCAGCCGGATTTCGAAGGGCGTGCAGGTTGAGTCGTCGATCTTGATGGGCAATGATTACTATCAGACGTTTGAGGACATGCGGCTCGATTTGAGCCGCGGCCTGCCGCGCGTCGGGATAGGTGAGGGAACCGTAATCAAGAAAGCCATCATCGACAAGAATGCGCGCATCGGAAAGAACGCGCGGCTGCTGAATGAGAGCGGCGTGGTTGAGTTTGATGGGCAAGGTGGCTCGTACTTCATCCGCGACAGCATCATCATCGTGCCGAAGAATGCGGTGATTGCTGAGGGGACGGTCATTTAGCGACAGGATTTACAAGATTTTTCAAGATAGTTCATGTTAATCCTGAAGAATCTTGTGAATCCTGTCTAACGTTTTACTTTAACTAAAATGCCCTTTGAATTCCCCACGCGCGACTATCATCCAGCGACAGTTGAACGAACTTCTCAAAAGCGCCGCAAGTCCGCAGTCCCACAAATCAAGCTCCCTCGAGACAAGAAGAACCTCGACGTTCAGTTCAAAGACCAGATCGTTCGGCTCACAAATCTGAACAAGCTCTTCTGGCCGAAGCTCGGCGTCACCAAGCTAGATCTGATTCAGTATTACCTCGACGTCGCGCCGGTGCTCCTCCCTCACGTCTTTGACCGTGCGATGGTGATGAAGCGCTATCCGAATGGCGCGGCGGGCGAGTTCTTCTTCATGAAGCGCGCGCCGTCACCACGGCCTGATTGGATTGAGATCTGCAACATCGAGCACGAATCAGGAAACGTCATCAACTTTCCGATGATTCAGGATGTCGCGGCGTTGATGTGGGTCATCAATCTCGGCTGCATCGATCTTAACCAGTGGTATGCGAAGTGTGATGACGTCGATCGCCCTGATTACGTGCATTTCGATCTCGATCCCGTGCCGAATGCGACGTTTGAGAAAGTGTGCGAAGCGGCGTTATATCTCAAGCTCGGGCTCGATTCATTGAAGATACCGAGCTTCGTGAAGACTACCGGCTCGAAAGGGATTCACATCTACATTCCGATCAAGCGTGGGCCAACGCAGAAACAGGTGTGGACATTTGCGAAAGAGTTTGCCCATGCGGTTGCGTCACAGGCGCCGAAGCTGTTGACGGCGGTGTATCAGATTTCGAAACGGCCGAAGGGAAGAGTGCTCGTCGACTACAACCAGAATGCGTGGGGGCGCACGCTCGCTTCTGTCTATTCAGTGAGGCCGAACAAGCTGCCCACCGTCTCGACACCCGTGACGTGGAAAGAGCTCGAGCGTGGGATCGCGATTGAAGATTTCCGTATCGACAACGTGCCCGCGCGTGTGCGCAAGCTCGGAGACTTATGGAAGCCTCTCAACGAAGCGAAAGGGCGATTTAAACTTGAGGCGTATCTTTAAGAGTCGGCGGGCCTACAGTTAAGGTTTATGATTACCGTTTTTACAGTTGGGCATTCGACGCGCAGTGGGGAAGAGTTTCTGGAGATACTCAAGGCGCATGGAGTTGAAGTACTGGTTGATGTGCGTAGCTTTCCGGGGTCGCGACGATATCCGCAGTTCAATCGAGCGGCGTTGAGTGAGTCGCTGGCGCAAGCGGGGATTGAGTACAGGCACGAGCCGCGATTGGGTGGAAGGCGAGCGCCGCGTAAGGATTCGCATAACGCTGCGTGGCGCAATCCGCAGTTTCGCGGTTACGCCGATCACATGGAAACGGAAGTATTCCGAAAGGGAGTTGAAGATTTACTTGAACTCGCGCGTGATGCTCGCGTCGCGGTGATGTGTGCTGAAGCTGTGTGGTGGCGCTGCCACCGGAGTCTTCTTGCTGACTATTTGAAAGCGATTGGCCACACCGTCCTTCACATCATTGATGCGAAGAAGATCGAAGAACATCCGTACACTCCAGTCGCTCAAATTGTTGATGGGCAGTTGTCATATCGAGGGCTGCTTTAGACAGGATTTACAAGATTAGACAGGATTTACATGTTAATCCTGAAAAATCTTGTAAATCCTGTCTCAGCTTGCTCTGTTGCTGTGCCACACTTTTGCTTTGGCGCCTTTCTTTCGACGCTTCACTCCAGTCCGCTTTGGGATCTTCTTTGGATCGCCGGTCGCGGCCTTCGCTACATCCCCACCTTCGTCTTCTGCAATCTCAGCCAACGAGCGGCGGGTGAGGATCGAGACGGGCGCGAGCTCCGTCACTTCTTCTTCAGTCGTGTAGTAATCGCGATGCTTTATCAGCAGCCATTGTCGATTGCGCGTGCGCACGAGCACCCACGAGCCTTTTAATTTCTCGCCATCGAGCGTGAATTTGAAATCACCTTTGCGCAGCGCGGCTTCGGGATCGTCAGTCTCTTCCGGCTTGTACGTCCCATGGTCCCACACCATCACAGTGCCGCCGCCGTACTCGCCTTCCGGTATCACGCCTTCAAACTTCGCGTAGTCGACCGGATGGTCCTCGACCTGCATCGCGAGTCGTTTCACTTTCGGATCGAGTGACGGACCTTTCGGGACGGCCCACGACTTGAGCACGCCATCGACTTCGAGGCGAAAGTCGTAGTGGAGTTGAGTGGCGCGATGCTTCTGGATGACGAACATGCGACCGGTGCGAGTGCGCTTCTTCTCCGGCCCAGGCTCGGGAGTCTTATCAAACTTCCGCTTCTTCTTGTATTCGGTTAGCGCAGCCATCACTTCAAGTAAACACTAAAGTGTTTCTTTAAGTGTAGTGGAAAGATGAAGATTCTTCTACGCGGAGGTCTCCATCGCGATCTCTTCGTCGACCGCGAACAGCTCCGTCTGGATCGGATCGAGGCCCAGGGCCTCTCTCACGCGCGCGAAACTCCGGCGGTGAATCGGGAGGGCGCCGAGAGCCTTCAGGGTACGACAGTGCTCAGGCGTTGGATACCCCTTGTGCGTCGCGAGCCCGTACCCGGAATAGACCTGGTCCAACTCAATCATGAGCGCATCGCGGGTGGTCTTCGCGATGATCGACGCCGCGGCGATGCTCGCAGAGAGCGCGTCGCCACGGATGATGCCGCGTTGAGGCGTCTGGCAGTTTGGGATCTTTCGTGCATCGACGAGAATGAAGTCAGGCGATGAGCCTAAACCCTGCACCGCGCGCTGCATCGCGAGCAGTCCGGCGTGGTAGATGTTGATCTTGTCGATCTCCTCTACCTCGGCGATTCCGGCTGCCCAGCAGATCGCGTCCTGTTTTATCTGTAACGCGAGCTCATCTCGTTTCTCAGGGTCGAGGATCTTCTTCGAGTCGTTCAGACCGCGCAGCTTGTAGTTCTGCGGGAGGATGACAGCGCCGGCGACGACCGGCCCGGCGAGCGGCGCCATCCCTGCTTCATCGACGCCCGCCACCATTCCATAACCCTGCGACCAGAGCTCGATCTCGAATCGCAGCAGGAAGTGCAGACGCTGCCCTTCGGAGCGATTCTCCCGGTAACGTCCGCGAATGCGTTTGGCGAGTTGATGCGCACCTTGGCGGCGGTCGACTTCCAAAGCTTCAAGTAAACCTTTAGGTACACGCCGCTGACGCCGCACAAAAATGTCGCTCAGTTCTGGTATTGATTTGTTGAGGAGGTCTTCCAGTGAGCTCATACGCGAAATACTTCTGCGGACGATTCTTACCACAAAGCCGCCGCAGGGCGAAAGCGCACGCGGTGTTTTTTTACAATAGCTGTTATCCTTGAACCCGAAAGTATGAATCTTTCTCCCCGCACAAGACTTCGTTTACTCGGCATCTTCCCGCTCATCTTCTTCATCGCGCAGTTCGTGCACTACTGGAGGATTAACGAGCTCGGGCACCTGCTCTGGATGTGCAACGTCGGCAATATCTTGCTCGCCATGGGACTGTTCCTGGAAAAGCCGCTCGTGATCCGGTTTTCGGCGATCTGGATGATACCGGGACTATTAGTCTGGATACTCTACGTGGTGCTCGCGTGGGGTGTGTTTTTCACTTCCACTCTCGCGCACGTCGGCGGGCTGGCGGTGGCAATGATCGCGCTGAGCAGAGTGCGTATGGATCGAGCGGCGTGGCGCTGGGCGTTTGGGTGGTACCTGGTGGTCCAACTCGCGTCGCGGTTCGTGACGCCGGCCGCGCTAAACGTGAACCTCGCACACGCTGTGCAACCCGGTTGGGAGCGTTCGTTCAGCTCATACTGGAGTTTTTGGCTGGTTCTCACTCTCGTCACGCTCATTGTCCTGTGGCTCTCAAACCTCTTGCTATGGAGCATCTGGCCTGATTTTTCACGCAAAGACGCAAAGATCGCAAAGACGCAAAGGCGCGCCCGAAGCATTTGATCCGCCTTTGCGCCTTTGCGATCTTTGCGTGAAACGTTTTCTTAAACGAGAGCGCGGTGCGATTCGATCAGCGACGTGACGAGATTGCAGAGCTCCGATGGGTGGCTCGGCTTGATGAGGTACGCCTGCGCACCAGACTTGATCGCCTCGACACGATCGATCTCATACGCTGCGGCAGAGTAAAAAAGTATCGGCGTGGCTTTATCAAACTCACGTATCAGCCTGCAAAGCTCCAAACCCGATCCATCCGGCAGCCACGAGTCGAGCAGATAAAGATCGAATTCCTGAGAGACAGCGAGGGCGACGCCGCTCGCGATCGTGTCTCCAGAGACGACTTCGTAGCGATTTTGCTCGAGCACAAGGGTCACGAGCTCGCGCGTATCTGCATGGTCTTCGATATAGAGGACACGAGGGGCGTTAGAGGGGATATTTTTATTTAGCATAGCCGCTCTTGCTATGACAGAGTGCTGCATGTTGTGTTTCCGGATGATCTGGACGCCGCAAAAGAAACCGGGTGAAACTGGCCGCGCCGGCATATATTTCTCAAGGTCAGTCGGGAAGGATATACCGGCACGGCGCACCCTGCTTGTTGTGTGGGGCGACTTTAGGCTCGGAACTGTTCGCTGTCAGTACGCTCGCGGACAATCTTCGTCAGGGAATTCCCGAGTGCACAAACCATTGCAACAACGGGCATGCGTTGCTCTTTTCATCACTGTACGGCGGCGCACAAAGAGCGTAAAATTCTGGTCGATCATCCAGTCGGTTTTTAATCCGAGTCTCTAGCGCTTGCGAATTTGGAGTGTGCCGGATGAGTACTACTTTTCACTCATTTCACCCGTCAACAGATCCGAAGGAATTGCTGACCACGAGCATTGCGTCCAAAAACGGATTGCTCAAAGAGCTGCTCAGCCTGCCAGGCATTGGCAACGAACTGTTTCAAGAGCTAAGACTTGTTTCATTCACCCCGAACCAGGTTTTGTATGAGCAGGGTGACAAAATCGAGTACTTATACTTCCCGCTCGATTGTGTAACTTCCAGCCTGGTAATCATGGAAGATGGGACCACGGTCGAAACCTCGATGGCGGGCTGTGAGACTGTTGTCGGTATTTCTACGATCCTCGGTAGTGGACTATCAAGACAGTGGATTTGGGTTACCGTTGGTGGCAACGCCGTCCAGCTTGACTCGAAGTTTTTAGATAGACTGCTGGTCCATAATGAGGCTGCGCTGAAGGCGTTACTCAAGTCCTACCGGAATTTGATTATGCAAGTGTCGCAGCGCTGCGTTTGTAATACGAGGCACACGATCACGGAGCGGCTCTGCTGCTGGCTACTCATGATCCACGATCGGGTGGGAAATAACAGTCTCAGTCTGACGCAGGAAATGATTGCTTCACGAGTTGGCGCCCGGCGCGCCGGAATCACTGTTTCAGCCGGTATGCTGCAAGCGATGCGTGCGATTGAATACCGTCGCGGGCAACTTCATGTCACGTCTCGCGAAGGGCTCGAAGCGACGGTTTGCGAGTGCTACAAGATTATAAGGGCGGAGTGGCCGTTTATTCCCCCCGCGGATTTTAGCCATTACTCGCCCGTTCGCTATAAAGAAAAAGACGAGTAACAGATGAGCCACTGGCGTCTGCGATGGGCACGATGGTGTGAATAAAGCCGGCGCCGTCGGATGTTTTACCGTCAACGCTGGCTATAATTAAACCAGTCTCAAGTGTTTGCGATTCGCGGACTGCAGTTTTGAGCGCCTTTATCAAACTATCAACTTCTGGTCCAGTAAACACTTCGGTCATCGGCAAGCCGTTAACATTACGACTACCAAGCAATTGTTTGTACGACGGATTGATGGATTGAATCGTAAGGTCGTCAGCATTCAACACCATGAAGTAATGAGGAAATCTCTCCAGCAACGACGTGAGCTGTAATTGCTCGAGCCGGTGTTGTTTGCTTAACTCCTGTAACTCCATCGTTCTTGCGGTTAGCTCGTCATTGGTAGTTTGCAGCTCTTCATTCGTAGCTTGAAGCTCTTCGTTATTCGTTTCGAGCTCTTCGTTCGTTGCCTGTAACTCCTCGTTAGTAGCTTCGAATTCTTCGTTCGTAGCCTGGAGCTCTTCCTGCGTCATCATCAGCTCTTCATTAGCTGCCTGCAACTCCTCGTTAGCGTCCTGAAGCTCCTTGTTCATGGCGCCAAAGCGTTTGTTAGCCGAGCTCAACTCACCCACCAGCTCCGCGTGCTCTCGCTGCATAGCTTCGAGCCGTTTTTTCATTTGCACCTGCTCTGTTATGTCCGCGGCTGTAATCATAGCGAGCTCAGGTGCACCCTGCTCGACCTGCATCAAATTGATCGTCAAGCTCACGTTTCGTCCAGTGCCCTCCGACGATTGATCGAGCTCGAGCTCGTTTAGGTTCATGGTGGTGTGTTCGCGGAAGCAGGTGTCAATCGCGCGCCGCGCCTCCTGGTAAGGCATGCCACGCACGGTGTGCAGAAAGTCCTGGTCGTAGGCGATGTCACGAACGCCAAACAGCCGCCGCGCGGCTGCGTTAATCGTGAGGATTCGATAATGTCGGTCGATAATCACAACCGCGACGCTGGCGTAGCGCAGCATCGTTTCATTAATTCGTCGCAGTTGTGTGAGATCGAGCTCAGCCGTCGTCAGGTCGTGAACAATGGGCACTGGAAGCGCACGGCGGCGCTGTTCCCGCCAGGTATTTTCTCTGCCAAGTGATTGACCTGAGCTTTCTTGCAACGGAAAAGCCATCGCCCCTCCGAGACAGCGGTAGATTTTCCACTTCTTGTTTACGAGCTCAAACATTGCCTTCGTAGGCCTCGCCGTCTCTGCTTTCCCGAGGAAGAGATATCCGTGCGACTGTTGCAACGAGTAAGCAAAAAGATCGAGGACGGCCTGTTGCAGCTCAGGCTTGAGATAAATCAGCAGGTTTCGACACGCCACCAGGTCAATGCGAGGGAACGGAACGCCGCGGCTGATGTCCTGCTGGCCGAAAATAATGACCTGGCGGAGTGCCTTTGAGACCCGGTAGCCGTGATCGATACGCTCGAAAAAACGCACCCGGTAATCTTCTGGCAAATCACTGAGAACGTTCTCCGGATAAAGTCCACGGCGCGCAAAATTTATCGCATCGCCGGCGAGGTCGGTTGCGAAGATTTTAATGTTCCACTCCGAAAACTCCGGCCCGAGCTGATCTGCAAGCAGTAGCGCCAGCGAGTAGGCTTCCTCACCCGTTGCGCAGCCCGCCGACCATAGTCGCAGTGTTTTACCATTCGCTCTTGCTCGTTCGATTAGTTCCGGAATGACTGAGGTGTGCAGGAAAGCAAAAGCCTCAGGATCGCGAAAGAAACCCGTTACTTTGATAAGAAATGCTCTAACGAGCTCCTGCACCTCGTCCTGATGAGTCCGAAGATAATCTGCATAGTCCCTGAGGGTGGCATTGCGGGTAACTGCCATGCGACGGCTGATCCGGCGCAGGATGGTTGACGACTTGTAATTCCGAAAATCAATGTTGGTTTGCGCGCTGACCTGCGCCAGCAGATCACGCAGCGGGTCGTCCGGTCTCTCAGTCGGTGCGGGTAAACTGATACCCTGCAAAATGTCGTGCAGGAGGGGACCGATTTGCTCGATCTCAACCACGTGATCTACTGCCGTGGGTGGCAGAGACAAGGGCATCGACGGGTAAGCAGCGGTTTGCGGGTTTTGTATGATTACGAGCCCGCCGGCATTCTTCACGTCAACTGCTCCGGCCGCGCCATCGGAGCCTGACCCGGTGAGAATTACGGCAATCAGATGCTCGCCATAAGATTGAGCGGCGCTCGACAGCAACCTATCGACTGACGGCTTCGGCCGGTCGGCGTGATCGCCTTCGAGGTGTACTCCACCGTCAATGATTCTTACGTGACGGTTGGCGGGCACGACATAGATCTTTCCGCCTACCAGTTTGGTTGAACCATGTTCGTTGACCACGACGACGGGCAGCGTGCTGCGACGCTCGAGAATCGATCCGAGCTGGCTTGGACGTTGCGGATCGAGGTGTTGGGCAATCACGATCGGCGCGGGAAATGATTTATTGAGTGTACCGACGAAGGTAGAGAGCGCACCCACGCCGCCCGCAGAGGAGCCAATGACTACCAGATCCTCGTCGCCAGTTTCTAATTTTAAAGGGTCGCTCATATAGAGTTTTTAATCATCGGCTTACTTTGGGGGAAAGTCTGATTTCTCTGTGCAACCTCTGTGTTCTCTGTGTCTCTGTGGTTAACTAATTTACAGCAATAACTCACCACAGAGACACAGAGAACACAGAGGTTGCACAGAGAAGGGCTAAGCGTCGTCGCTTTGTAAAACCGGCTCGGCTATATCATCTTTTTGACCACTCAGCAATACTTGTCGGATTATCGAGCTGTGTTCCTCTGCTTCACGCACGCGTTTTTCAAACATCCTCGCCGCACGGTGGTGATTTGCTTTACGCGCTCGTTCGATGATTCGCTTTGCCAGCACTGTTTGTTCTTCCAGAGCGCGCACAGCAGACCAGAGCGCGACCTCGAGCATCTCTGTTTGCCCTTCTCTTAAGGCCTCGGCTGAATAAGCATGACCGACGTGACACCGGTAGCGAAGCAGCTCCTCGTCGTTGATTTCCCAAAGGGCGCCATGACAGTCCGGACAGGTAAGTCGAGAGATTCTGCCAATCCGCTCGACGCTGGCGATCAGCTCATCGCCTTCCATGGTTTGTTCTGCAATTCTCGACTCAATCTCGACTTCGTCCGGCACGGGATAACTTCCTTTCTCCTCCGCGGTCTCGCGCGAAAGTAAGTTCAACAAAGGCGCGATTTCACTCAAGGGCACTGAGTAGTCGACTCTGATTTCCTGCATGACACTCATGGGCATGCTGGGAAACGGAGCTTCTAAAGGATCCTGGACAATTGTGACTCCATGGCGTTGTTTCACCGCTCGCATGCCAACTTTGCCATCACTTAGCGCGCCGGTGAGTACGACACCGATCAGGCGCGGGCCGGCCCAGCGCGCCGCCGAACGGAAGAGCGCATCGATCGACGGCCGGTGCAGGTTCTCTTTTGGACCATGCACCAGTCTCACGTATCCATCTTCGATGATCAAATGTTGATCCGGCGGCGCTACATACACGCGGCCATGAGTGATCGGCTCACCATCCACCGCATGAGCCACTTCCAGCTTCGATTCACGCGAGAGTATGGCAGGCAACAGGCTCGGAATGTTGGGTGAAACATGGAGGGCTATGAAAACAGCGGCTGGCAGGTCGTCTGGCAGAGCAGTAACGAGTGTTGACAGCGCCTGGACGCCACCCGCGGAAGCTCCGATAACTATCGTGTCGCGCGTTGCCATAAGCCCTCCGGCTTAGCAGTTCTACTCACACGCGAAAACAGGGGAGCGTATGCTTAATGCGGCTGTACGGGCCGTTTCACGTTGACCATTTGGGGGAGTTCAAATCTTAGCATACGAACCGGAAAGTCCCTCGCGCAAAGGGGCAAAGAAACCTTGCTTTTTGTGTCTCTGCCTGGGCGAATTCGTGCGATAACGCACATTGCCACCCACCCCGCAGATCCACTATAATTTTGCGCGTTGAATACCCCTTTCCTCCTGTGGGTATAGTTGGCGCGGCGGACGGCAAAAACCGCCGCGCTTTTTTATGCTTTGAAACGGGCGGCCACGGAGGGCCGCCCCTACAGTTGTTGTTTACCACGCGCGTTCCGACGAAGTTGCCTGGTTGACTACAACTGTAGGGGCGGCCCTCCGTGGCCGCCCTCTTTTGGGGTTCAAAGACCTAGCATCGCACTTGCCGTCTTTCTTGATAGACTCTCGTGACAATGAAACGCAGTGCGCTCCCGACGATTGGACTGTGTTTGTTCGTCGCCATCATCTACTTTGTTGGCGCGGAGCTTGGACTTTCGCTCGCCTCACTCCATGAAAACGTTACGCCTGTTTGGCCGCCGACGGGCATCGCGATCGCTTCGGTGCTGATCTTTGGGCCGCGTGTTCTGCCGGGTGTTTTTGTCGGCGCATTCGCTGCGAATTTACCTACGAGTCTGCCAATCCCTTTTGCGTTCGGAATCGCTATCGGCAATACGCTCGAGGCGCTGGTCGCATGGTTTCTGTTGCGCAGGTCGAAACGTTGGCGAAACTCGTTCGACACCGTCGGAGAAGTGCTCACGTTTGTTGTTTACGCGGCCGTGCTCGCGACACTCGTTAGCGCGACGATTGGAAGCCTGAGTCTTTGTTTCGGTGACCCCACACAATGGAATGATTTCACTGCGCTTTGGCTGACGTGGTGGATGGGCGACGGCTTCGGCGCGCTCATCTTCGCGCCGCTCATGCTTTCGTGGAGCTCTTCCCGCCGCGTCGCTCGTGAAGACGTGCCCGAGATCGCGAGCTTGTTTGTACTGTTGTTGATTGTCTCATTGATTGTCTTTGCGGGATGGTTTCCGGGTCTCGTCAAAACCTATCCGCTTGCTTATCTGTGTCTGCCGTGTTTGTTATGGGCCGCACTGCGGTTCGATCAGCGAATCGTGACGAGCGCGATCGTGCTGATAACCGTCGTCGCGATCTGGGGCGCACGGCACGGTTACGGTCCATTCATACAACCGAGCCGGAACGTGACGTTATTACTTTTGATCTCGTTCGTCGGCACGAGCTCGTTGATGACGCTCCTCGTCGCAGCAGTGACTTCAGAACGGCGGAAACTCGGATCGGAGCTCGATCTTTCTCGCCGCCGCGTAGAAGACATTGTCCAGCATGTGCCCGGCATCGTTTGGGAAGCGTGGGGAAAGCCCGGCACCACCGAGCGGCGAGTTGACTTCATCAGCAGTTACATCGAGAAGATGCTCGGATACAGCGCAGAAGAATGGCTTGGAACGCAGGGTTTCGGTCTCACTGTTGTTCATCCTGAAGACCGTGAGCGTATGGCGGCTGAAACAGCAGCCATCTATGCTTCCGGGAAAGGTGGCTCAAGCCGTTTTCGCTTGCTGCACAAAGACGGGCGCGAAGTGTGGGTAGAGGCGTATTCGGTGGTTGTTTGCAACGAGAGTGGTCCAATAGGAATGCGCGGCGTGACGATGGACATCACCGCCGCGGTTAAGGCCGAGATCGAACGCACTGAGCTGCTCGAACGCGAAAGTCAGGCGCGGCAGCAGGCTGAAGAAGCGAGCCGGTTGAAGGAAGAGTTTCTGGCCACAGTCTCTCACGAGTTGCGAACGCCGCTGAATGCAGTCGTGGGATGGTCTCGATTGCTTCGTTCCGGTCAACTGGATGCTGATAACACAGCACACGCGGTCGAGGTGATAGAACGCAACGCAGCAGCACAACGACAGATCATCGAAGACCTGCTCGACGTGTCGCGCATCATCACCGGCAAGCTGCGGATCGACACGCAACCTGTTGACCTGCTACTGATCATTCATGCTGCGATCGATGCGGTGCGACCTGCTGCGGAAGCGAAGGAGATCAGGATCTCGACGCACATCGAAGCGCCTGATTCGATCGTCAGGGCGGATAGTGAGCGGCTACAGCAGGTGCTCTGGAACTTGCTTGCAAATGCGGTGAAGTTTACGCCTGCTGGTGGAACGGTTGATCTGTACCTGGAACAGCACGAATCACTGGCGGAGATCAGAATCGAAGATAGTGGTCCGGGTGTGCCCGCGGAGTTTCTGCCACGGATATTCGAACGGTTCAGCCAGGCCGATGGATCGAGTACACGCAAGCATGGAGGACTCGGGTTGGGGCTGGCGATCGTGAGGCACCTTGTTGAGCTTCACGGTGGAACTGTTTCGGCTGCAAACCGCGAAGAAGGTGGCGCTGTGTTAACAGTGCGCCTGCCAGTTGTCATGATGGCGCGTGTATCTAACAGAGATTGAATAGAACTTCCTGACTTGTTCTATTCTGGCCGGTTCGATCAATAAGTCTGTTTCTTCAGGACCGGTGGCTGGGAAGGATCTGCATTGTCTGACACTGCAGCTCCGCCCGACGGATTGAAGATGTAGCTGTCGCGTGCACGAACGGCGAGGTTCGGCTGACGCGCGCGCACTCTAATCTGGCGCCGCTGGCCCGGCTGAGGCGGACGTTTCGGGTAGTAGCCGATGCTGTACTGCCGTCTCAACTCTTCGGCAACATTCGCGAACGCATACGACATGTTTTGCAGTGAGTCAGCGTGGTACTCGCGACCACCAGTGCTGTTTGCGAGCGCCAGCAGATACTCGTTACCAATCTCGTAATCACCTCGGCCCGTGCCGCGTCGTGACGGATAACCACCGCCGCCGCCACCACCGCGCCCGCCGCCATGGCCGCCACGTCGACCACCACCGAAGATGCCACCGAGAATCTGTCCAAAGATATCTACCGGAGGTCCGACCGGAAAATTGCCGGCGTTCATGTCCTCCGACGTGTCGTACTGGACCGGATAGATCAATGCATCGAGCTCCTGCGCGTCCATCACGTTTGTATCAAAGTTCGCTCGACGACTGGTCGTATCGACGCCGTCAGTAAAGAGCACGATGGCCTTCCTGCCCTGAACGCGACTCAGTTGCTGATTGATGACCATGTCAACCGCATCGTAAAGACGCGTGCCATCATCAGTCCGGGCCCGCTGAATTGCCCGTTCGAGTTTGCGTCGATCGGTAGTGAACTCGCTGAGTATCTTGATGTCGTCGTTGAATGAGACGACCATCACCCTATCGTCAGTGCGAAGCTGATTGACGAAACTGATTGCCGCGTCCTGGATGTCTTCGAGTCGGAATTGCGTGGACGGGCTCGTGTCGAGCATCAGCACCACCGAAAAAGGTTTGTCCACTGATTGAAAGAACGCGACATCCTGTTCGACTCCGTCTTCCCAAACGCGAAACTCTTCTTTCTGAAGGTTCGGAATGTAGCGGCCGTCGCGATCCATCACGCTCACGGGAATCGTGACGAGCGTCGAGTTGATGCGAATGATGTCGCCCGCATCGACTTCTTCCGGTCCGCTTGGTGTCGAATCTTTTTGAGCTTCGGGTTGACGGTTGTTTGGATAGTTGGCGCCACCGAGCACGGGTGGTTTCGTCGGTGCGGGTGCGGGTTCCGTTGTTTGCTGAGTGCTTTGCGAATTACCAACGCGACGCGGACGCCCTTGTCCGAAGCCCACAATAGTGGCCATCGAAACCAGGGAGAGGAGCGATAGGAAAACAGAAAACTTTTTCATAATGGGCTCCAGCTAGTAGTCGGGCGCACCGAACCGACTTGGATGCGGTCGGGTAGCAATGGATGCTCGCGGTTTTTGAATGATTCAAAAGGGAGAGAAAACCGTGGAATACCGATAGGAGAATAGCGTGTTGATGCTTGGCAGGGCAAGGTGAAATCAGCGTAAGTTTTACAGGATGACAGGATTTTCATGATTAACGGGATTGATTATGCCGATCCCTTTAATCCGATAAGCCTGTCAAAAATACTAGTATCCGCTATTCTTCGGATGTGTTATTGGCGGCCGTCGAGAGCGCGTTCCAGATAAACGGCAGAGTCGCCCAGGCCTGTCCGCGGTGCTGGGGCCTGAAGCCGAAAAGAACAATTCGACCCTTTCCTACACTCACTTCAGCAAGCGCGATCTGCCCGCTCAGCTTGTCTTCGCCCAGCAGCCAGCCACTCAGCAACAAGTTGTTTTTCGCATAGCGCGCGATCACGCGCACGTTCGCATCGGTAGCGGCTGTGTATGCCGAGCTGTTGATGAAGTAAGCGGGCACGCTCGGCGGCAGCGTCGACGCGATCGGGTGTTTGTTGTCGACATCAAGCGCGACGATCGATCCAGGGCAGTAAAACTCCGACGACCTGACGCCTTCAAGCGTGTTCTTCAACGGCAGATTGAACTCCTTGATCGCCATGTCGCACGCGTTGTCGAAACAGATCAACATCCCGCCGTTATTCACAAACTCTTTCACGTTCTTCACGCCGGCTTCAGTGATGCCGCCCGTGTACTCCTGCGGCATCGTTCCGACACCGTTTCCGTTGATGATCTGTGTCGCTGCCTGCGACGTAAAGATGAGCGCATCAAACTTCGAGCTCAGCGCGCCCTTTCGCATGTCCGCGTCGCGAACTGAAGTGTAAGGAACATTGAACGTGTCGAAGATGTAGCGCGTCCAGCCCTCGTCCATGTTGCTCGTCCAGCCTTTATAAATGCCGACGCGGACCGGTTGCTTCACGGGGTTTTTGATCGGCGACTCGTCCCCTTTTTTCAACGCGAGTGCGAGATCCGCACGGACTTCGTTGGCGTCTTTGAGCAAGGTCAACTTGCGCTCGTTCCCCTGTTCTCTGATTCCCATGACAACGGGAGCTTCGACGCCCATTTGCAGCGGCAGAGTCCAGCCCGCTACGTCGTACGGACGCTCAGCTTCACCTTGTCCGGTCAGTCTGTTTGGATAGATTTGCGGCTCGAAGAGCGCGAGCACGTTGGTTCGTTGTGGCTGGGCTAAAAAGATGATGTAACTACCAAGCGGCACTTCCTGCATCTGCGAAGACGTCAGACTAGCCAGTCTTCGGTACGATCCGAGTTTCTCGGCGACGGGGTTCGTTCTACGTAAAATCGGTGTTGCTAATAACACGTGCAGCTCTCGATCGAGGCGATAAACTTCCACGCCCTGATCGACGAGGCTGCCGACCAGCTTCGCGACCGCTTCATCGCGCCCTTGTCCGGCTGGAATCAAATACGCTTGCGGCCCCTCTTTGCCTTCGATATTCGCTCGACCGAGCTCGTAAAAGTTGCGCAAGTACTCGACGCGAAACTTTGCGGCCATCTCGAGAATCGACCGCGCCGAGATCATCTCCATCGCCATGATGTCGCGTGGGCGCCATTGTCCTGCTTCCCACGGATCGGGAAAGTTCGTGCTTGATTCAGTAGCGTTGCGCATACCGCGCGTGCTGGATCTGGCGAGCTGCTCGGTTGTGACTGTCGCGGGCGACATCAGTCGAGCACTCGCGGCCTCGGAAAGAATGCCGATCGAGTTGTGAAAGTATGGAGCAGTGCGAAAGCCGCCATGCCACCACGTGTCGTAAAGCGCGTTCGTCAGCACGCCTTTGAATCCTGCGGCTTGCAGATCGGCGGCGACCTTATGACCGATGAGCCCGACTTGCCTGAGTAAAAGAGGCGAGATATTCGGATTCGGCGGATCGTAAAAAGGCGGGATGAAGAAACGCGAGCCGTTCGAGCCTTGCTGGTGTACGTCGTAAACGATCTGTGGAAACCAGTCGTGCCACAGCAGGCGTGTGATCAGTTGTGTCTCTTTTAGATTGAGCATGAACCAGTCGCGATTGTCGTCGTGACCGGCGTAATGATGATAAAGCTCAGGTGGCTCTTTTCCTTCGTACGGCGTGCCGAGCGTTTTGCGATACCAGTTCGCGACGATATCGATCCCGTCTGGGTTTGGTGACGGAATCAGCAGCAGAATTGTGTTTTGCAGAATCTCGCGCGTGTCTGCGTCCTGCGCGGTTGCGAGCTCGTAGGCGAGCTGCATCGACATCTGTGACGCGACGATTTCCGTCGAGTGAATCGAACACGAGACTGCTACGACGACTTTGCCGTTGGCGAGTAAACGATCGTGCTGGAGGTTCTTGCGTGGATCGGCGAGCTGCTGCTGGATCTCTTTGTATTTTGGGAGAGCCAGTATATTCTCACGCGCGCTAATGAATGCCACGATCAGCGGTCGCTTCAAAGTCGATTGGCCCAGCGTCTGTACGAGGACGCGATCAGATGCGCGGTCGAGTCGTTCGAAGTAGTCTGTGATCTGCGACCAGCCCGCCACCGTGCGATCGTCGCCCGGAGTGAAGCCGAGAACGGATTTTGGTGAAGGGATGGTTGATTGGGCGAGGGCCGCGGTCGTGATGGCCAGTAATAGAAAGATTGAAAAAGAGAGGCGTCTAGTCATTCGGCGGATCCTTTTCGAGAGCACGCGTAGAACAGGATTACAGGATTTACAAGATTCACAAGATGGAAGAAAGCCCGGCAATCGTGGAGTCTAGCACAAACGGGGGACGCAGCTTTATGCGGCGCTTGCATTACTGGTGGTCGCTGTTTTGCGCGGGTGCGCTGCTCGGGATTTTGGGTCCGCCGGTATTGTTGTTTGCGTGGCTGGTGAATAAACACGATCTGGTTTATCCGTGGGCGCTCTTTGGTGCGCGCAACTGGCTGCGGTTCAGTGGCGTTCGAGTGAGAGTGAGAGGACTCGAGTTACTGGATCCGAAACAGACTTACGTCTTCGTTTCGAATCATCGTTCATATCTCGACACTGCTGCGATGTTTGTCTACACGGGCAGGCGAATCGGTCTGCTCGCGAAGAAGGAGTTGTTGAAAGTGCCTGTGCTCGGTGTGGGCATGGGCTTCGTGAATGTGATGGCTATCGATCGCAGCAATCGTGAGAGCGCGATTCGTACGACGGAAGCTGCCGCGCAACGCATCAAGTCAGGTGTTTCGTTTGCTGTTTTTGTCGAAGGGACGCGCGCGAAGCCGGGAGAGTTGCTGCCGTTCAAGAAAGGCGCGTTCTACATGGCCAGACAGGCGGGCGTCCCGGTCGTACCGGTTGCGATCAAAAACTCGGACGTGTTGATGGGCAAGAGAACTGGTGAGGCGCGCTCGGGAACGATCGAAATGGTGTTGATGAAACCGATCGATACCAACGGTCTTACGACGGATGCTGATATTGATCGGTTAATCGCTGATGTACACGCTTTAATCGCGAAAGAGCTGGAGACAATCACAGTTTAGGGAAATCATAAGTCAGTGTGCCTACGACTCTGACGGTGATTCCATCCTGCGTTACTGGTTTAAAGGTCGCCTCTCGCGCAGCGACTTCCGCGGCTTCACGCAGTGCCGCTGGACCATTCTGCGCTTGTGCTGAAACCACCTTTCCGTCCTCATCCACAATCACCTTCACCGTGATGCGACCGGAAAGCTTCAATCGCTTCGCCTCTTCGGACAGTTCGGCCTTGGGCTTCGACACCGCTTTCGTATCAAGCGCTCCACCTTCAACCGGCTTCGCCACACCGCTGTTTGAATTCCCCGGTGTTTCGTTCTCGCCAATCTCTGTGACTTTGAGTGTGGCGCTCGTCGGGGTGAAGTCCATGTAACGAACTTTCATGCGTATATGTAGCGGCTCACCATTGTCGAAGAGCAATTCTTCGTCGGCGTACGAGTAAGTCGGGAACCAATATTTTCCATCGATGTGCTCGCGATAAGTCTCGACTGTCGGAAACTTGTTTTGCTTTGTTTCCGGAACGCCCTTGCCTTTTGTCTTTACGATTTGCAGATCCTGATCGTCGACCCAGATGCGTCCTTTGAAGAGTCGCTCTTTGGTCTTCTTCGGATCGGGCATGACTTTCGGTTCGACATCGAAGATGAAAAGATTGAGTTCGTCGATCTTTTCTTTGCCGGCGTAACGAATGTTGTACCTACCTACCTTCGAAGGCTCGAGCGCGAACGGTTCTACGCCGCCGAGATCTTCAATGTCTTCGCTGGTCACTTCAGGCATCGACGACATCGGGAAGAAACTGATCTTTTCATAGCGGTTTCCCTGATCGTCAAAAGTGAACGTTGAGACGCGATGGTACTCGCCGGTAACCTGGCCGCCCATGCCAATTCTTTGCATCAAGGCGTCGCGCTTGAATGAATAGCTGTTGAGAGCTCTGCGAAACTCAGCTTCCTTCGAGGTGAAGGCGTGAATGACGCGATCTACCTCAGCAGGAGGCATCGATCCATTCTCGCTGGTCTGGGCCATAACACTGAAAGCGCTGAGGACCAATAGAGCCAGCGCACCAATGGTCGAAAAAATTTTGATACGTTCTTTCATGATTTTTGAAATATATGAATTGGTCTTGGGCCTGATCTGACCCGTTGTTACCGCGCTCTCTGGTGCGAAACCTGACCTGTCCTCAGATGCGGGAAGGAAACCATCCTGTTGCCAGCCGGGGAGGGGCGGAAAGCCCGGCAGACCCAGAACGCCATTTTCCTGTTGCAAAAAATCTTGCATCTAGTGTAAGGTTCCCCTACTAGAATAAGTTACGACTTAACTAGCGGCACATAGTTCACTGAAAATGGAGCCCGGTCGACCTCGAAAATAGCGGGCTCAGCTAGTTTGAAAGTTAAGGTTTCTCAAGGTCCTCATGTCGGCAATAGGCACTCGTCCACAACCGTGAAGCTTTACGGCGCGGGAGCGCAGACGTGACGCCGAGCGGCGGCGTTGCTTACACGGCGCGGGCGATAAACCAGGCTTTGGGAGGAGCTTGGTTTTACGTGGTCTGATGTCGATGATGTGCGCGGTGATTAGTGACCCCTTCTGGGCGGGGTTGCTTAAACAAATCACCGCGCACACCCCAGCTTCGGCTTTCAAAACAACAACTTACACAATTCCAGCAAAATCATATAGCGAGTTTTCTCTTCTCTTGCGGCCCTCTGCGTATCTCCGCGTTCTCTGCGTTAAATGGCAGTTCAACGCAGAGAACACAGAGATACGCAGAGGGCCGCAGAGAAATTAACCTTCAACGAAGTCGACCTGAACCTTGTGGGGAATAATGCCCCGTTTATGTCCTTCATCCAATAATCGCCGAACTGCCTCTCTACCACGATCCGTGTAGTCCAGGGTCAGCTCGTTCACCCACATGGTCACGAACCGGTCGGCCAGCCCGGGGTCCATGTCCCTGGCAAACTGCAAGGCGTACTGGAGCGCGTCGTCCCGGTGCGTCAGGGAATAATTGATACTTTCCCGGAGCAGCTTCGAGACCTCCTTGATCCGCCCGTCCCCGAGGTCACGGCGAATCGCATTTCCGCCCATCGGCAGTGGCAAACCGTGTTGCTCATGCCACCACTCGCCCAGGTCCAGCACCTTGTGCAGTCCCTTCGACTGGTAAAAAAGTTGACCTTCATGAATCAGCAGGCCGGCGTCACAGGTCCCGTCCAGTACAGCGTCGATGATTTTGTCGAACGGGACAACTTCGTACTGGAAGTCGGAATTGAAAATTCTCAGCGCCAGAAACGCGCTCGTCAGTTTTCCCGGAATTGCGATTTTTAAGTTCGGGATATCCGCGGACGTGGCCGGCTCGCGCGAGACGACGATCGGACCGTAGTTATCACCGATCGAAGCGCCGTGCGGCAGCAGCGCATATTTTTCGTGAATGTATGCGTAAGCGTGAAAGCTGATGGCGGTGACGTCGTACGTGCCGCGCATCGCTTCCTCGTTCAGCGTCTGAATATCTTTGAGCAGGTGTTCGAAACGAAGATCGCCGGTGTCGAGTTTGTGTGTAGCCAGTCCGTAGAACATGAATGCGTCGTCGGAATCTGGTGAATGTGCGAGTGTGATTTTGTCTGGCATATTGCTGTGTTAGACCATGCTGACGCTGGGTCGTTCGATGCGGTTGTAGACGGTGTCACGTTCGACTGCTTCGAAGCCTGCGTCTTCAATCAACCCCATTAGCTCGGTCTTCGTCATCCTTACTTCGTTGTTCGCTTCAACTGAATAACTCGTCGTCAATTCACCGCCTTCGGTGATCGTGCCGTCAATGTCGTTCGCGCCGTAATGCAATGCGACCTGTGCGAGACGTTTGCCGAGCATCACCCAGTAAGCTTTGATGTGATCGAAATTGTCGAGCATCAGACGCGAGACAGCCATCGTCTTCAGTGAATCGACTCCGGATGGACCAGGCAGATGCGCCAGCTGTGTATCAGGCGGATAAAACGCGAGGGGAATGAAGCACTGAAAACCGTGCGACTTGTCCTGCTGCTCGCGCAGTTGCACCAGATGATCGATGCGATCTTCGATCGACTCGATATGTCCGTAAAGCATCGTGGCATTCGTTTTCAGTCCCGCGGCGTGAAGTTTTCCCTGGAGCTCGAGCCAGCGATTGGCGTCGCATTTATGAGCGCAGATCATCGATCGAGTCGGCTCGCGAAAGATCTCCGCGCCGCCACCGGGACACGAATCGAGTCCTGCTTCGATGAGCTTCTGAATGACGTCTTCGTCTGACATCTTGTAGAAATGAGCGAAGTGGTCAAACTCCACCATCGTAAACGCTTTCAGGTGTAATTGCGGATACTGCTGCTTCAACGATGAAAGCAGATCGGTGAAGTAACTGAACGGAAGTTTTGTATTCAGACCGCCGGTGATGTGCAGCTCGGTTGCGCCTTCGGCGACTGCCTGGGCCGCGACTTTCATACTGTCGTCGATATTGTGTGTGTAAGCGCCTGGCTGCCGTGGTGTTCGGTAGAAGCCGCAGAACTTGCAATCGGCGTAGCAGATGTTTGTCGGATTGAGATGGCGATTGACGTTGAAGTAGGTCGTGCAGCCGTGTCGACGTCGTCGCACAGTGTCGGCGAGTTTGCCGAGTGCTGGCAGATCGTCGGTGGCGTAAAGCGCGACGCCGTGTTCGAAGGAAAGCCGTTCGCCGTTCGTGACTAATTTCTCAATCTGGTTCAGTTTTTCGTCGTGTGAAAAAGACATTTCATTACTCACTATTTGCTAAGGAAAACAGCGCTTCCGAACGTCGCGAGCAGGATCACGCTGACAAATGCATTGGTCGTAAAGAACGCAGCGTTCAGGCGGCTGAGATCGCCGGCGCGCACAAGCCGGTGTTGATAGATCAGCAACGCGCCGGTTGCGATCACGCCTGCGAATGCGACTGGTCCAAGGCCCGTGATTACAAACAACCAGACCAGCGCGAAGAATGCTGCGGCGTGAAGTGCGCGCGCGATCCAGAGTGCGCGACTGATTCCGAAGCGCGCCGGGATCGATCTCAATCCTTCGCTGCGGTCGAATTCGTAGTCCTGGCAGGCATATAAAACGTCGAAGCCCGCGGTCCATAACAAGACCACAAGCGACAGCAACAGCGGTACAGGACTTCCAATCTCGCCACGCACGGCGATCCACGCGCCTGTCGGTGCGATCGAAAGAGACGCGCCGAGCACGAGATGCGAAAATTGGGTCCAACGCTTGGTAAAAGAGTAAAGCAGCACGCAGCCCAACGCGACGGGTGCGAGAATCAACGTGAGCCGGTTAAGCATCGCTGCCGCGAGCAGAAACAAAGTCGCTGACGCGATTGTGAATGCCCAGACGAATCCGACTGACAACAGGCCGGCCGGTATAGCTCGCGAGGCCGTGCGCGGATTTCGCGCGTCGAAGTTTCGATCGGCGATCCGGTTAAAAGCCATCGCCGCCGAGCGCGCGCCGACCATCGCCAGCACAATCCACAGAATCTGCCACGCGGAGGGAAGTCCTCGAGCGGCAAGCACCGCGCCCAGAAATGCAAACGGCAACGCAAACAGCGTGTGCTCGATCTTGATCATTTCCAATGTAAGGCGGGTGTTTTTGAATACGGTCGACACGGTTAGTCAGATATTGCCACAAAGAGTCGCAAAAAGCACAAAAGCATCATTGTGATAACGACGTAGAACTTCTGCCTGTTCTGCTTATGTGTCTTTTGTGCCTTTTTGTGGCATGCTGAGCGCCAATGGATCTGAACGAACTGGCGAAGCTTTTAGCGGCCTACAAGAGCGGCGAACTCGAAACAAACGAAGCCGTCGACCGCATCAAGAACCTTCACTTCGAGGACATCGGTTTCGCGCGCGTCGACCACTCGCGCGCGTCGCGACAAGGCTTTCCGGAAGTCGTTTTTGGCGGCGGCAAAACGCGCGCTCAGATCGTCGGCATCGTCGATCGACTCGTCCAGCGTTCACCGAACATCCTCGTCACACGCACTGACGAAGGCACGTTCGGCGAGATTCGCAACGTCGTCACAGACGCCGAATGGCATGAAGCGGCTCGGCTCATCCGCATTCGTCGCGACAAGACTAATCAGGGCGTCGGCTCGATCGCAGTCGTGACAGCCGGCACAAGCGACATCCCTGTCGCGGAAGAAGCTGCCCTGACCGCGGAAACGATGGGTAACGCCGTGGATCGCATCTGGGACGCCGGAGTCGCCGGAATTCATCGCGTACTCGCCGAGCGCAGCCTGTTGCAGCGCTCGCGCGTCGTCATCGTTGCCGCGGGAATGGAAGGCGCGTTGCCGTCAGTTGTCGGCGGTCTTGTCGGCGTTCCAGTCGTGGCTGTGCCAACCAGCATCGGGTATGGCGCATCTTTTGGAGGGGTCGCGGCATTGCTCGGCATGTTGAACTCCTGCTCGTCGAATGTGACCGTCGTGAATATCGACAACGGTTTCGGCGCAGGATTTGTCGCGAGCCTCATCAATCGTCGCTGGACGGTGCCCGTTGAATAGACCAGCAGTCGCGTATTCTCGCCACTTAATCTTCGTTCTGATCGCTGTCTCGCTGGTATCGAGCGGCTGCATCTCCGCGCGTCGCACTCCCAATCTCGAACACATCTTTGCCACCGCTCGCGCCCGGACAGGAAAGCGCCCGGTGATCGTGATCCCCGGAATTCTCGGAACGGAGCTGATGAATCCGAAGACAGGCGAAACAGTTTGGCCATCCGCGTTTCGCACGTCACAGGAAGGACTACCGATCAGTCCTGACCTCGCCGCGAATCGTGACGATCTCATACCGGGAAAGATCATAGAGACGGTGAAACTCGCGCGCGTGCTGCCCGAGGTTTACGTCTATCGAGACTTGCTAGTAGCCCTGCGTCGCTACGCCGGTTATCGCGACGGCGACTGGAACAATCCCGCGGCTGACGGCTACCAGGACACGTTCTATGTTTTTCCATATGACTGGCGACAGGATAACGTCAGCAACGTACGCGAGCTCATCCGGCGCATCGCGCAACTGAAGACGAAGCTGCAGCGTCCGGATCTGAAGTTCAACATCGTGGCGCATTCGATGGGTGGTTTGATCGCGCGTTACGCGGCGATGTATGGCGACGCTGACTTGCCGCCCGGTGATGGACCAATTCAGCCGACGTGGCAAGGCGCGGCGCACATCAGCAAGATCGTGATGATCGGCGTGCCAAACGAAGGCTCAGCCGACGCGTTCGCGACGCTCGTCGAGGGTTACTCAATTACGGAAGGATTGCGGCGTCGTGTGCCGCTGCTTAATAAGTTGACGGCGGAAGATGTCGTGAGTGCGCCGGCGGTTTTCCAGCTCATGCCGCATGCGCGCGCCGTGCGGTTTCTCGACGAGAACCTGCAACCGCTCGCAGTGGATCTCTACGATCAGGAAGTTTGGAAAAGGTATGGCTGGAGCGTGATCTATTCGTCTCCTGACTTTAGACGACATCATGCAAGCGATCTCGATGCGTACCTCGCTGCGACTCTGCAACGCGCGCGTCGTTTTCATGAAGCACTGGATGCGATGCGTCCCGAAGACACACCCGTGGTACTGCTTGCGATTGGTGGTGATTGTGAGGAGACGTTGAGCTCGCCCGTGATTCTTCGCGATCAAAAACGAAATCGTTGGCTGACGCTGACCAGACCGCGCGAGTACCGCACATCCAGCGGCGTAAAGATCTCGAAACAGAAAGCGACTGATGCCATGTACGCGCCCGGTGACGGCCGCGTCACGCGCCAGTCGTTGTTGGGCGAAAATATTTTCAAATCGCTTTCACGCTACGCTGTCTTTGGCTGTGATCTCCACGGCCAACTCCCACGCAACGCAACCCTTCAGGACAGCGCCCTCACCGCCATCGTCGGCGAAGTCATCAATTGATTGCGCTATTCGGACTACAACTGTAGGGGTGGCCCTCCGTGGCCACCCGCTCTGAAATTTACGCGACGGGTGGCCACGGAGGACCACCCCTACAGTTGTAGTCCGAATAGGGTAAATTAGGGATTGATGATCGCGTTCAGCTTTTCAGCATAATCCGGATCGATGTTGGTGAGTATCGTGTACTGCTCGAGCGCGGCGTCGCGGTTGCCCATCGCCATCAGAGTCCGCCCGAGGTTGTAGTAAGCCTTCCCGAAATCCGGCTTCAAACGAATCGACTGCCGAAACGATTCCATCGCCTCGTTCAACTTATTCAACTCGAAATACGCCTCACCCATGTTGTTCGGCGCATTCGCGTCACCGGGCTTCAAAGCCGCAAGCTGTCGAAAAACCTCGATCGCTTCGCCGTACTTCTTCGACTTCAAATAACGTGACCCGAGTCGCTCGTACGCAACGGTGTAATCAGGTCGCAATCGAATTGCCTGCTTGTAAGCCTGAATCTCTTCGTCGGGCTTGCCCCAGTCGCGGTAAACAAGACCGAGCGCGTATTGAGCATCGGCGGCGTTGTACGGATCGAGTTTGATCGACTGCCGATAAGCTTCAGCCGCGTCCTTATATTGCTTGAGATAAAAACTCGCGAGACCGATGTTGAAGTACGACTCAGCCGAAGGTCGCAAAATCACCGCCTTCTTCGACGCTTCGAGTGCTTCAGCATGCCGGCCGAGTTTCTCGTTGCAGAAACCCGTCTGCGCCCATGCTTCAGCGTAGTTGCTGTCTGACTCGGTCGCCTTTTCGAAATACGGCAGCGCCTTCTCGCAATCGTCTTTCGACAGAAAACTCAAACCGTCGCGGAAAAACTGGACCGCCTTCGCACGCTTGTTCCTGCCCGTGCTCGCGACGAGCTCTGCGAGTGACGACATCGTCTGCGCGACTTGCAGTTGTGAAATGCGTTCGGAAGGAATCGCGAAGTTGACGCTCTGCCCGCCAGTGATCTGCAACGTGGCGATGCCAATCACCTGGCCCTGCATATTAACCACAGGGCTGCCGCTCGATCCCGAAGAGATCGGCGCGGTGATCTGAATGATGCGCCCGAACGTCGGGATATCGCGCACTGCCGACACGATGCCATTCGTGACGCTGCCTTCGAGTCCGAGCGGGTTGCCGATCACGACCACGCTCTCGCCTTCCTGTGGCGAAGTTTTATCGAGCGGTAACGCGCGGACTGGCGGCGCCGGCGCGTCGATCTTCAAGAGCGCGATGTCGCCCTCGGCATCGACCGCAAGCACGCCTTTAACAGGAAAGACTGCCCCGCTCGATGAGTGAACTTCCGCGCGATACGCGCCTTCGAGGACGTGGCGATTCGTGACGATGCGATCGGCTTCGACGAAAAAGCCGCTGCCGCGAGACAGTTTTTCGCCGCGCGAGTCGAACGTCTCAATCGCAACCGCGGACGGCTTGATGCGACGAACGAGTTCGGGAAGAAGATCCTGCGATGCCTCGATGGGGTGGGGAATTAGCAGGAAAAGTAGAATCCAGACGAACTTCATGCCGGAGAACAAGTTTTACACGTTCAGTCCTGTCGATCCTGTCTCAGCTTAGCCACAACGTCGCCGATTCTAACATCTTCGCTCTTTTTTACGCTCCGATCGAACAGCTCAACCATGCCGTCGGCGATTTTTTTTCCAATCGTGACGCGATAAGGGATGCCGATCAGATCCGCATCTTTGAATTTTACACCCGCTCGTTCGTCGCGATCGTCGAGCAACACGTCGAGACCAGCCTTTTGCAGCTCCTCGTACAGATTCTCGCCTGCATTACGCAGCTCGTCCTGCTTCATATTCGTGATCGTCACGACTACATCAAACGGCGCGAGCGACGTCGGCCAGATGATGCCGTCGTCGTCGTGGTGCTGCTCCACTGCGCCAGTGATGATTCGTTCCACGCCGATGCCGTAGCTGCCCATCACGATCGGCACTTCTTTGCCGTCCTGCGTCAGCACGGTTGCGCCCATCGAAGCGGAATACTTCGTACCGAGCTTGAAGATGTGACCGATCTCCATGCCTTTGAAGATTTCGACTGTGCCGGTCTCGCAGCGTGGACAGCCCTCACCGGCTTCGACTGTGCGCAGCTCGAACCACTCGTCAACCGGAATATCACGCGTGATATCGACGCCGCGCAGGTGATGATCGTCTTTGTTTGCACCGGTGGTCATGTTCCGGCGATTCTGCAACGCGGAATCAGCCACGATTCGCAAATCCTTTGATCTATTCTTCGCGCCCACGCCGCCGAGACTGCCGGCGCTCGCGCCCAGCAATTCGCGAATCTCTTCCGGATGCGCGGGACGCACCGCCGTCGCACGCAGACTGTCACTGAGCTTGATCTCATGAAGCTGGTGATCTCCGCGCAACAACACGAGCACGGGACGCGGCTCGCCATCTATCGTCGCGATGAAAACCAGCGACTTGATCTGCCGGTTTGCGTCAGCGCCACCTGGAAATGTAGTCAGATCCTCGATCGTGCGAACTCCCGGCGTCGGAAACTCTTCGGGCGCGTCTGGTCCAGGCTCGTCTACGATCTCGGAAAGTCGCGAAGTCGCTTTCTCAAGATTTGCGGCATAATCGCAGTTAGTACAACTGACAATCACATCCTCGCCCGCGGGCGATGGCGCCATGAACTCGTTCGATTCCGATCCACCCATCGCGCCCGAAGACGCTTCAACAATCAGAAACTGTAGCCCGCAACGCGTAAAGATCTTCTTGTAAGCTTCACGCTGATCGATAAACGACTTGTCGAGCCCGGCGCGATCGACGTCAAACGTGTATGCGTCCTTCATGATGAAGGTACGGATTCGCATCAGTCCTGATTTAGGCCGTGCTTCATCGCGAAACTTGGTTTGGATCTGGTACCAGACCTGCGGCAGTTGTTTGTACGAACGAATCTCGTTGCGTGCGATCGTCGTGAAGACTTCTTCATGCGTCATGCCAAGGACCATGTCCGTGCCTTTGCGATCCTTGAGACGAAACATCTCATCGCCGATCGCGTACCAACGGCCGGACTCCTGCCAGATCTCAGCGGGGTGAAGGGCCGGAAGGAAAAACTCCTGACCGCCGATCGCGTTCATCTCTTCACGCAGGATCTGCATGACTTTGATTGCGACTCGCTGGCCCAACGGCAGGAAAGAATAAATTCCAGCCGACAATTGCCGGATCAGCCCGGCGCGCAATAGAAGCTTGTGCGAAATGACCTCGGCGTCGGCCGGGTCTTCGCGAAGAGTGGGAATAAAGTATCGTGACCAGCGCATAGTCTTGGCATTCTCGCTTAGTGAACGCGAGTTAGGCAAATGAGCCTCGGTTTTCTCTGTGCAACCTCTGCGTCCTCTGTGTCTCTGTGGTTATTTTTCTCGCAACCATTCTTAACCACAGAGACACAGAGGACGCAGAGGTTGCACAGAGAAGAAACCGAGAGTTACCATCACGCTTCTTCTTAACATCACTTCACGAAGGTTGTTGACATATGCGTATTGCACTCGCAAGCGATCATGCTGGTTACGCCGAGAAGGAGCGTTTGAAGCCGCTGCTGACAGATCTCGGCGTTGAGTTTGACGATCTCGGCACTCTGTCGGAAGAGTCGGTTGACTACCCTGACTATGCGCGCAAGGTTGCGGAGCAGGTGGCGCAGGGAACAGTCGAGCAGGGACTGTTGGTTTGCGGCTCCGGGACGGGAATGGCGATCACGGCCAACAAAGTCCCGGGCGTGCGCGCTGCTGTCGCGTGGTCGGAAGAGATTGCGCGGCTCGCGCGTCAACACAACAACGCAAACGTACTCGCGATCGGCGCGCGCACCACGCCTGAAAACGAGATTCCGAAGATCGTGCGCGCATGGTTTGCGACCGCGTTTGAAGGCGGCCGACATGCTGCGCGCGTCGCGAAGATTTCTGATGTGGAAAAAAACAGGTAAACAGATCAATGGACAGAAACTCATCACTTGCTGAAGTCGATCCGGTTATCGCCGGCGCCATCGACAATGAAGTCGCGCGTCAGGCGAATGGTCTCGAGCTGATCGCATCGGAAAATTTTGTCAGTGAGGCCGTGCTCGAAGCTGCCGGATCAGTGTTCACCAACAAGTACGCTGAAGGGTATCCAGGCAAGCGTTATTACGGCGGGTGTGAGTGGACCGACGTCGTCGAGCAGACCGCGATCGATCGCGCAAAGGAGTTGTTCGGCGCCGATCACGCGAACGTGCAACCGCACAGTGGCGCGCAGGCGAACATGTCTGTGTACCTCGCTGCGATCCAGTATGGCGATCAGATTCTTGGGATGAATCTGTCGCACGGTGGTCATTTGACGCACGGGCATCCGTTGAATTTCTCGGGACTGAGTTACAAAGTCGCTGACTACGGCGTTTCGAAAGAGACTGAGCAGATCGATTACGACGAGTTGCAGCGGATCGCTGAAGAGCATCGACCGAAGCTGCTTGTCTGTGGCGCTTCGGCGTATCCACGTGTTATCGATTTCGAACGCATCGGACAGATCGCTCGCAGTGTCGGGGCGCGGATGTTTGCTGATATTGCGCACATTGCCGGTCCAATCGCTGCCGGGTTGCATCCTTCGCCGATCCCGCACGCTGATTACGTCACCACGACGACGCACAAAACACTGCGTGGTCCACGCGGCGGTTTGATTCTTTGTCGCGAAGAGCACGCGAAAGAGATCGACCGCAGGCTGTTTCCCGGTGTGCAGGGCGGTCCGCTCGTACACATCATCGCGGCGAAGGCAGTGGCGTTTGGCGAAGCGCTGCGTGACGACTTCAAAGAGTATCAGCGGCAGGTTCTGACGAATGCGAAAGCTTTGGCGAGTGAATTACAGGAGCAGGGACTGCGTCTCGTTTCAGGTGGCACTGACAATCACCTGATGCTGGTTGATGTTTGGATGGACGGCAAAGGCATCACCGGCAAAGACGCCGAAAGGGCGCTCGAAGCAGCGACAATCACCGTCAACAAAAACACGATCCCCTTCGATCAAAACAAACCCTTCGTCGCCTCGGGTCTGCGCATCGGCACACCGGCAATAACCACGCGCGGCATGAAAGAAGCGGAGATGCGTGAGATTGGACGTCTGATCGCGGAAGTAATCCACGCACCCGAGTCGGAGGAAGTTAGAAACAAAGTGAAACGTGGTGTAGCTGACCTGACGGCGAGATTCCCGTTGTACCCGAAGCGTTTGAAGGCAGCGAAATAAGTTAGACAGTATGAAGCTCTTGCAAAACTCCTTAATGGGGGAGCTTTTTGAAAAAGAAAAGACATGGCGATGAACTGCTGACTGTTAAGATAACGTTGCCAAACGACCAAAACAGGCAGAGGAGATCACCATGTCCTTCTTGGCAGGCACG
>DASYFE010000211.1:0-3563 GCA_036498585.1 Pyrinomonadaceae bacterium
TCTCTGTGCAACCTCTGTGTTCTCTGTGCCTCTGTGGTGATTTTCAGGCAAGTTTTAACCACAGAGACACAGAGAACACAGAGGTTGCACAGAGAAGAGTTGCGCTTGTGCCTTTTTGTGGCATCGGCTAGACTTTTCGCGCTTTCTGTTCACACAGTTCGCCAGCCGTAACTTAAATACGCCAATCGGAAGGAGCTAACGCATGCGGATGCGATCTCGGTATCTCCCTGTCTCTATCCTTGTAATCACTCTCGTCATCTCCGTCTTTCTTTTAGCGCCGCGGTCCGAGGCCAACAACTCGCCTCAGGATCCGCCGTCGCCACCAGCCGGTGGCACGGGCCAGGAACAACGTCCCGGTCGGCAAGATCAGTCGCCTGAGCCCAGACCGTACGAACGTGTCATCACTAAAGACGCGAAGTCAGACGAGGGCGTCTTCACGATCCACACGATCAAAGACAAGGTCTATTACGAAATTCCCAAGAGCGAGCTTGGGAAGGAGTTTCTGTGGGTCAGCCAGATTGCCAGGACGACGCTCGGCGTCGGTTACGGCGGCCAGGCTAACGGCAACCGGGTCGTTAGATGGGAGCGCAAGGGCAATCGCATTCTGCTGCGCAACGTCATCTACGACGTGGTCGCCGATCCGAAACTGCCGGTGTCGCGCGCGGTGCAAGCCTCAAACAACGACACGATCATCATGGCTTTCAATATCGAAGCGCTCGGTAAAGATGATTCAGCCGTGATTGACGTGTCGCGACTGTTTACGACGGAAGTCACCGAGCTCAGCGCGCGTACGCGTCTGCGTGCTCGCGGCTTCGACGCCTCAAGATCCTTCATTGAAAAGACGAAGTCGTTTCCGACGAACGTCGAAGTCGAGGTTTCACAGACCTACACTTCGCCACCGGATGCGAACCCCGGCGGTGGCGGTGGTGGACCGCAACCACAGCCCGCACCGAATCCGTTTGCGCAGGGCATGCGCGCCGGAACAAACGCGACTGTGGTCATGCACTACAGCATGGTGAAGCTGCCCGAGCAGCCGATGATGCCCCGGCTTTTCGACGATCGCGTCGGCTATTTCACGGTGCGCAAGACTGACTACGGCACCGAAGAGCAACGCGCGGCAACGCGGACGTACATCACGCGCTGGCGCCTCGAGAAGAAAGATCCGAATGCCGAGATCTCCGAGCCGGTCAAGCCGATCGTGTACTACGTCGATCCAGCCACACCGACGAAATGGGTTTCGTGGATTAAGAAGGGAATTGAAGACTGGCAGCCCGCTTTTGAAGCCGCCGGTTTCAAGAACGCCATCATCGCGAAGGAAGCTCCGTCGAAGGCTGAAGATCCATACTGGGATCCCGAAGATGCGCGCTATTCAGTCATTCGTTACCTGCCGTCGACTATTATGAACGCCTCTGGCCCGCATGTGAGCGATCCGCGCACTGGTGAGATTCTCGAGTCGGACATTCAGTACTATCACAACGTGATGAACCTCGCGCGCAACTGGTACTTCCTGCAGGTTGGCCCACTCGATGCGCGTGCGAAGAAGCTGCCGCTGCCCGACGATCTGATGGGGCGGCTGGTCGAGTATGTCATCGCGCACGAGGTCGGACACACGCTCGGTTTTCAACACAACATGAAGGCGAGTGCGACTTATCCCGCGGAGAAGGTTCGCAATGCGGAGTGGGTCAAGACGATGGGCCACACGCCCACCCTCATGGACTATTCACGTTTCAATTACGTGGCCCAGCCGGAAGACAACATTCCAGTCGAGGACCTGATTCCAAAGATCGGCCCGTACGACAAGTGGGCCACGATGTGGGGCTACAAGCCGATTCCGGGCGCCAGAACTCCCGATGAAGAGAAAAAGACGCTTGATGAATGGGCAAGGGGACAGGACGCGAAACCGTATTTGCGCTTCTCAACGGCGGATGCACGCGGTTCCGATCCGGGTGAGAACACCGAGGCGGTAGGCGACGCTGACGCCATCTCGTCAACGACGTACGGTATCAAGAACCTTAAGCGCGTGGCCGACATGCTTATGCCGGCGACGACGCAAGCGGGCGAGCCTTTCGACGATCTCGAAGAGCTTTATAACGCTATGTTGGGCCAGTGGGCGCTCGAGTTGAATCACGTGACGGGAATCGTCGGTGGCTTCAACTCGCAACAGAAACACGCCGGACAGGATGGCGTGCGGTTCGTGATCGTTCCGAAAGAGCGACAGGCAGCAGCGGTACGCTTTCTGAACGAGAACGCGTTTGCTACTCCAACGTGGGCCGTCAAGGCTGACATACTGCGACGTATCGAGGCGTCCGGCGCGATCACACGCGTGAATACAGCGCAGGAGCGGATTCTCAATTCGCTTTTGAGTAACGCGCGCTTCGATCGTTTGATCGAGCAGGAAGCACTCGATGGCGTGGCTGCGTACAAGCCGTCGGAGTTCATGTCGGACGTGCGCAAGGGGATCTGGAGCGAGCTCGAAGGCGGACCGGTTCGTATCGATGTCTATCGTCGCAACCTTCAGAATTCGTATATCGATCTGCTTTCAACCAAGCTGAATGGGCGACCAGCAGTGACTGACGATTATCGGGCATTGATCAAAGCGGAGCTGCGCGATCTGAGTGCGGCTATTGCTGCGGCTATGCCACGTGCTTCCGATCGACAGTCGCGCGCTCATCTTGCCGATGCACGCGATCAGATTGCGAAGGCGCTCGATCCGAAGTTTGCCGCGCCTGCGCCAACGACGCCCCAGAATCCGTTTGGATTTGACAATGAGCGATCGAGCTCAACGGCGTTGGAGGACTTCGATTTTAGTGACTGCTGGCCGGATTACTCGATCCGAGTCAGGCCACGAAACGAATAGAATTAAATACGAAGAATAACAACTGTAGGGGTGGCCCTCCGTGGCCACCCGTTTTTTTGCGAGGCACGGGTGGCCACAGAGGGCCACCCCTACAGTTGTTGGCGATCAAGCAAATTCGTCGTGTGATCTGTGACACTAAGCGGTAATTCTCGTGAAGTAGAAGCTACGGGATCAATCTGTTTTTGCTCGCGCTGCGGGCGGATCAGGAGGCCGGCGATGATGTGACCGATGCCGGTCGTAACGGGTAACAAGCCAAGCAGCCAAATTATCCGCACCACCGGATCGACTACAAAGGGAATCTGATCGATGATGTGCGGTGGGAGTTTCAGTACGAGCACGGTCGAAAGATAGTAAAGGAAGACGGTCAAGCCGATGCCTGAAAAGAACGACACCACACCTTTCGATATGTGATCCTGACGTTTCTCCGCAGGTGTTTTTCTTTTAGGAAATTCAATCCAGGCCTTGCGATGTTCGCGGCGTTGAGTCTCAGGCGAGATGCGCGCAATTTCCTGGTTCATGCGGTCGAGCGCGCCGGAAACTTCGTCTGACACATGATCGACCTTGAAGTTGCCGATCATTTCCTTGATCTTCGGTAACGGCCCGCGATCGCTTCTCGCCACGGCCTCGCTGAGCGCCACGGCTTTCCCGATCACCTTCAGGTTCGCGCCGCAGGTACGGCAATACTGCGTCGCTTGCGCTTCTGTGC
>DASYFE010000212.1:0-8545 GCA_036498585.1 Pyrinomonadaceae bacterium
ATGGAAGGCGCAAAGTTTGCCGACGAACACGACTTCACGGCCGTTTGGACGCCCGAGCGCCATTTCCATGCCTTCGGCGGTCTCTACTCGAATCCAGCTTTGACAAGCGCCGCGCTGGCCATAGTCACGAAGCGAGTTCAACTCAGAGCCGGTAGTGTCGTGCTGCCGTTAAATCATCCAATTCGCGTCGCAGAAGAATGGGCCTTTGTCGACAACATCTCCGGCGGTCGCATCGGTGTTTCATTTGCTTCGGGGTGGCATGCAGACGATTTCGTGTTTGCACCGGAAAACTATTCCGATCGCAAGCAACTGATGCTGCGACAAATCGAAACTGTGCGCACCTTGTGGCGCGGTGACGCAGTGTCGTTCAAAGGTGGTGCGGGCAATGACGTCCAAATCAGAATTCATCCGCGACCGATTCAACCGGAGCTTCCGTTCTGGATTACGACGGCAGGACATCCCGACACGTTTCGAGCCGCCGGTGAGACCGGCGCGAACCTGCTCACGCACCTGCTCGGGCAGAGCGTCGAAGAACTCGCGGAGAAGATCGAGATCTACCGCAAAGCGTGGCAGCCGGCGGTCGGGGGCGCAGACAAGCCACACGTGACGCTGATGCTGCATACCTTCGTTGGTCCCGATCTCGCATACGTCGCCGAGAAAGTGAAGAAGCCTTTCTGTAGTTACCTTGCCAGCTCGCTCGATCTGGCCAGGAACCTTCTCCGCAGCATCGGACACGACATTGCCGCGGAGTTGACCGCTGACGATCTCGACGCGCTGCTGGCGCATGCTTTCGATCGCTACTACCAAACGAGCGGTCTGTTCGGAACACCTGAAAGTTGTCTGGCGATGGTTGACCGGCTGAAGCTCGCTGGAGTCGATGAGGTCGCGTGCCTGATAGATTTCGGCGTTGACGTGGAATCGGTGCTTTCGAACCTCATCCATCTCGACCAGCTTCGCGAACGCAGTCAGGTTGAGCAGAAACACGAAGACTACGGCATCGCGGCCCAATTGATGAACCATCAAGTGACGCACCTGCAATGCACACCATCGTTGGCTCGAATTCTCCTCCTCGATCCAGCCACTCGCAGCGTGACTGCTACGTTGCGGCATCTTCTGCTGGGCGGGGAAGCCGTGCCCAGCGAGCTCGTCAGCGAGCTGCAAACACTCACGAGCGCGTCGGTTCACAACATGTACGGTCCCACTGAAACGACGATCTGGTCAACGACATATGTTGGTGAGTGTGGTCCACAAACGATGCCGATTGGAAAGCCGCTCGCAAACCAGAGAGTCTACGTGCTCGACAAACAGATGGCGCCAGTTCCTTTGGGAGTAACCGGCGAACTCTACATCGGTGGCGACGGCGTCAGCAGAGGTTACCGGAAACAGCCCCGTTTGACTGCCGAACGTTTTGTGCCGGATCCGTGGAGCTCACAAGGAGCGCGCATGTACCGGACCGGCGATCTCGTTCGCTATCGACCTGACGGCAGCCTCGAGTTTTTAGGACGCGCCGATGAGCAGGTGAAACTTCGCGGTCATCGCATCGAGTTGGGTGAGATAGAGACCGTGCTCAGGCAACATCTTTCGATCAGCCAAGCAGTGGTCGCAATTAAGGAATTGACGGCCGGGGACAGTTGCCTCGTTGCTTATGTGGTTCCGCATGTTTCTGAGAGCAGGGAAGTAGAAGTGGATCCCTCAGCCTTTCGGCTGCCTAACGGAATGGCCGTCGCCCATCACGGTAGTTTCCAGACAAGCATTCTCTGTAAGGAAGTGTTTGAAGACGAGGTCTATCTAAAACATGGGATCACGCTCGAAGACGGTGACGTCATTTTCGACGTCGGAGCAAACATCGGACTCTTCACGCTCTTCGCACGACGAAAGTGCCCGGCCGCGCAGATCTATTCATTCGAGCCACTGCCCCCTAACTTTGAACTGTTGCGAGCAAACGTGACTCGTCACAACGCCAATGTGCGGCTTTTCAATTATGGTCTGTCCAATACTTCAACGATTGCGAACTTCACTTTCTATCCCGAGGCGGCAGGACTATCGGGGCGCACTGCAAATAGCGCTGGGGATAAAGAGGACACAAAGGCGATCGTGACTGACTGGCTCCATAACGCGGCGCGAGAGAATGAACAGGATCTGCTTCCCCAGTCACAACTTGATGAGCTGTTGAACGAATACCTGCGCGCAGAGACGTACAATTGCCCGCTTAAGACGCTTTCGGACGTCATTCAAGAACTCGATATCGAGCACATCGATCTGTTGAAGATCGACGTTGAAGGCAGTGAGTTCGACGTTTTATCGGGCATACAGGACGCGGATTGGCGTCGAATCAAACAGATCGCAATCGAGGTTCATAGCCGCTCGATACTGGAACGCATCACGTCGTTGCTGGAAGCACGCGGGCTTAGATTCGTTGTGGACGACTCGATGGTAGTACACGAGAACGGGAACGGACACGACGTGTATGTCGCCATGCTTTACGCTTTTTCTGAGTTGGCGCAAAACCTGGACCACCGCACTGCATCTCAATCCACTCAGGAACCGACTCAGCCGCAATTCACTGTTGCGGAGATTCAGAGCTATCTGAGACGCAGTTTGCCGGCACATTTCATACCGTCAGCCTACGTGGTTCTCGATGCCTTGCCGCTAACGCCGAATGGAAAGATCGATCGCAAATCGTTGCCGTTGCCTGGTCCACAATACGCGCAGCCGGTCGTCGAATTTATGGCGCCACGAACCTCGACTGAAACCGAGTTGGCCGCACTGTGGAGTGAAATACTAGGCAGTGACCGCTTTGGGATTCACGACAACTTCTTCGATTTCGGCGGCCATTCGCTGACCGCGACTCAACTCGTCACTCGCATTCGCAAAACCTTTGCAGTCGAATTAAGCCTGCGCGACTTTATCAGGTATCCAACAATCGCCGGTCTCGCCGAGTTGATCGAAGAATCAATTCTCTCGAAGGCGAGCGACGAAAAGCTCTTCGCCCTCGTAGAAATGCTGGAAAGCCAGAGCCCCGCTTAGCCACTCTTCTCTGTGCCACCTCTGTGTCCTCTGTGTCTCTGTGGTTGTTTTTCCTAAGCAATCGTCAACCACAGAGACACAGAGGACACAGAGGTGGCACAGAGAAGAGGGTTGAACTCTAAGCAAAACCCATGTCCAAAACGGTCAATCGCGCTGACTTACTCAAGCGGCTCTCGCCTGCGCAACGGGCGCTGCTGCTGAAAGAGTTGCAGAAAGAAGCAGCTGAGACCAACGGCAATCACGAGATTCCGCGACGCCCGCAGGCTGGACCAATTCCGTTGTCGTTCAGTCAACAACGATTGTGGTTTCTCAGCCAAATGGATCCGGATACGCCGCTCTACAACGTTCCGGAGGCGATTGAGTTAAAAGGTCAACTCAACGTTGCCGCACTCGAACAGAGTCTCAACGAGATCATTCGCCGGCATGACGCACTGAGAACTACGTTCACTATCGTCGATCGCGAGCCACGGCAGATCTGCACTCGTTCTCGCCGGGTCTCGTTAAGAGTCGTCGATCTCACACAACTACCTGTGCTTGAACGCGAGACCTATGCGCGCCACTTGCTCGAAGCAGAAGCGCGCCGTCCATTCGATGTAAGCAACGACCTGTTGCTGCGAGCCACGCTCCTGCGGCTCGATCGCGAACACCATTGGGTTCTTCTCACTCTGCACCATATTGTTGCCGACGGCTGGTCGATGGGAGTTTTGATCCGCGAAACAGCGGCTTTGTATCAAGCCTTCCAACAGGGCGCGATTTCGCCCTTACCTGAACTGCCGATCCAGTACACCGACTTCGCGACCTGGCAGCGCGAATGGCTACAGGCCGAACGACTCGATAAACAACTCGCTTACTGGAAACAGCAACTCGCCGATACTCCGCCGCTACAGTTTCCAAGTGATCGACCGCGATCCGCGCACGCCACTCTCGACGGCGCAAGATTGAATTTCACGCTTCCACGTGCGCTCAGCGATGCCGTCAAACGTCTGAGCGACAGTGAAGGTGCGACGCTGTTCATGACGCTGCTCGCTACGTTCAAGCTGTTATTGTACAAGTACACGCAACAAGACGACATCGTAGTTGGCACCGCGATCGCGAATCGACATCATGGCGAAACTGAGAACCTGATCGGTTTCTTCGTCAACATGTTGGTGCTCCGCACGAATGTTTCAGCCACGCTCACGTTTCCCGAGTTGCTGCAGTGCGTGCGCGAAGTCGCGCTCGGCGCTTACGAGTATCAGGATCTGCCATTTGACAAGCTCGTGGAAGAGTTGCAACCGGAGCGGCAGCTCAACCGAAATCCACTCTTCCAGGTAGTCTTCGCCCTTCACAGTGGTTTGGCGCCGACTCTGAAACTGCCCGGTCTAAACGCGCGGGAGTTGACGGCGACAAGCAAGACCTCGAAATACGATTTCTCGCTTCAATTCGTCGACACTGAAGACGCGCTCACAGGCTTTCTCGAATATAGCACCGAACTCTTCGACGCAGAGACGATCGAGCGTTTGCTAACCCACTATCAAACGTTGCTCGAGTCGATCGTAAAGAATCCGCAACAATCGCTCGCTCGCCTGCAACTACTGCCGAGGCACGAGCAAAACAAACTATTGCTCGACTGGAATAACGAGCGTACTTACGCGGTCGAGCACTGCCTGCATGAGCTCGTAGCAGCTCAGGTCGAGCGCACGCCGGGCGCGATCGCACTCAACTTTGAGGACCAGTTCGTCACCTATCGCGAGCTGGACCATCGCGCCAATCAGCTCGCGCATCACCTGAGAACATTAGGCGTTGGCCCGGATATTCTGGTCAGCATTTTCATAGAGCGTTCGGTGGAAATGCTCGTTGGGTTGCTCGCAGTGCTCAAGGCGGGTGGCGCATACGTTCCGATCGATCCGGCCTATCCGTCCGAGCGCATCGCCTTCATTTTAGAAGATACAGCCGCGCCCGTGTTGTTAACACAGCAGTCAACGTTGTCGGCCCTGCCGCCGCACAGAGCGCGTGTCGTTTGTTTGGACGAACAGCAGGAAGAGATCGAGCGAGCGAGTGGAGAGTCGTTCGCCACGACCGTATCTCCCGACAATCTGGCGTACATCATCTATACCTCTGGTTCGACCGGTAAACCCAAAGGCGTGATGGTGACCCACCGCAACGTCTGCCGTCTGTTCGCCGCAACGCACGACTCCTTCGCCTTCAATGAGGGTGACGTGTGGACGCTCTTTCACTCTTACGCATTTGATTTTTCCGTCTGGGAAATGTGGGGGGCGCTGTTGTATGGCGGGCGACTGGTAATCGTGCCTATTGGGCCAGTCGCACGCCCGACGCGTTCTACGAAATGCTGGTTCGTGAACGTGTGACGGTGCTTAATCAAACGCCTTCCGCTTTTCGTCAATTGTGCCAGATCGATGAGAGATCGGAGCGCGAGGTTCAGGAGTCATTGGCGCTACGTCTGGTGATCTTCGGCGGTGAGGCATTGGACTATGAAAGTCTGGGCCAATGGTTTCGACATCATGGCGACGAGCTGCCGCAGGTCGTGAACATGTACGGCATTACTGAGACCACTGTGCACGTCACCGAGAGACGCGTGCGCGTGGCGGATCTCGCAGCAAATCCCGGAAGCCTGATCGGACGTCCGATCAGCGACCTGCGCGGGTACGTGTTGGACCAGCACCTGGAGCTATTGCCGGTGGGTGTGCCCGGCGAACTCTACGTTGGCGGCGCCGGTGTCGCAAGGGGCTACTTATGGCGGCCTGAATTGAGCGCGGAGAGATTTGTTCCCGATCCGTTCAGCGGTGCGCCAGGCGCGCGACTTTATCGCACGGGTGACCTCGTGCGTTATCGAGCGGAAGGTGAGTTGGAATATTTGGGCCGTGTGGACCAGCAGGTGAAGATTCGTGGTTTTCGAATCGAACCGGGCGAGATCGAGTCGGCGCTCGAACAGCACCAGGAGGTGCGTGAGGCGGTGGTGATCGCAAGTAAGGACGGGACGGACGAGTCCCGTCTCATCGCCTACATCGTGTCTGAACAAAATCATGGGTCGAACAATGGCGAGCACAACGAAACGATCGACAGTGCTGAGTTGAGTGACGAGCAAGTTGCACAGTGGGAGATGGTTTTCAATGAAAACTACAGCCAGCCCAGCAACCAGTCAGATCCGACCTTTAATATCACCGGCTGGAATAATAGCTACACCGGAAAGCCGATCGCGGAAGAAGAGATGCGCGACTGGTTGGACCAGACCATAGAGCGCATCCTGTCTTTGCGACCGCAAAATGTTTTGGAGATTGGCTGCGGCGCCGGTTTGCTGCTGTTACGCCTGGCGCCTCATTGCACGAGGTACGTGGGTACTGATTTTTCGTCCATTGCGCTCGATTATATCCAGCAGACTCTAAGCCTGCGCAATGAAGACCTGCCGCAACTCGAGCTGCGTCGCCGGGGCGCAGACAATTTCGACGGTCTCGAACCAAATTCCTTTGACCTCGTCATTCTCAACTCTGTTGTCCAGTACTTCCCGAGCATCGATTACGTGCTACGCGTGATCGAAGGCGCCGTTAAAGTGCTGAAGCCCGGTGGCTCCATCTTCATCGGTGATGTGCGCAACCTGCCATTGCTGGAAGCTTTCCACGTTTCCGTACAGTTGCATCAAGCGCCTCCCTCGTTGCCGGTTGCACAACTCGAACAACGAGTGAAGCGGCACATGGCCCAGGAAGAAGAGTTGATTATTGAACCGTCTTTCTTTGCCGCTCTGAAACAACACTTTCCGCAGATCGGTGATGTCCACGCATTACTCAAGCGCGGACGTTATCAGAACGAGATGACGCAGTTTCGTTATGACGTGATTTTGCGTTTAGGTGTACCGGAACAATTTAGTTTGTCTGCGCTCCCACAATTTCTAACTCCGACGCAATTCGAAGTTCCCGCCAATCTCCCAAATTCGCCGGTCTTTCAATCACTCAAAGCGCTCGAGTTGTTGGCTGGCGACCAGCGGCCTGAAACAGTAGGCGACCTGCGAGAGCTGATGCAGCAAATAGACAGCGCCGAAGACGCGAGGGCGCCTGGCAGTAAGTTGCTGTCAATTACGAATGGGAACCTCAAGCCCTGGGCCAGGTACGCAAATAACCCGCTTGAAGGAAGGTTCGCGCGCAGGCTTGTGCCGAAGTTGCGGTCGCACCTCCAGGAACTATTGCCCGACTACATGGTGCCGTCGGCGTTTGTGCTGATGGAAGCAATGCCTCTTACGCAGCACGGCAAGATTAACCGTCGCGCACTGCCTGCACCCGAGCAGGCTCGTCCTGAGTTGGATGACATCTACGTCGCGCCGCGCACGCAGGTTGAGAAAGAGTTGGCTGCAATGTTTGCGCATGTGCTTGGCGTGACTCAGGTCGGGCTGCACGACAACTTCTTCGATCTCGGTGGTCACTCGCTGCTCGCGACGCAGTTGTTGGCGCGTATGCGCGAGACGTTTTCCGACAAGGAGATCGCGCTGCGTCAAATTTTCGAATCGCCGACTGTTGCGGGACTGGCTTGTGAGATCGAAGCGACTGGAACTGTTGCTCAGAAGCTACCGCCTTTGCTCCCCATTTCGCGCGACGGAGAGTTGCCACTCTCGTTTGCGCAACAGCGGCTCTGGTTTCTGCATCAACTGGAACCAGCCAGCGCGGCCTACAACTGTCCCGCGGCGGTGCGGTTCGTAGGCACACTCAACCTTGCGGCACTGGTCCAAAGTTTCAACGAAGTGGTGCGACGCCATGAGGTGTTACGCACTGGCTTCAGCGCGCACGACGGCAATCCGGCGCCAGTGATCGCCTCATCTTTGGAGGTGCCGCTGCCGCTCGTGGATCTGAGTGGACTGCCGGCGGCGAGAGTGGAAGCGGAGCTCGAACGGTTGTCGCGGCTGGAAGCGCAACGTGGGTTTGACTTGAGTCATGACGCGCTGCTGCGCACGACAGCGTTGCGGGTCAGTGCTGATGACCATGTGGTGGTGGTGACGATGCATCACATCATCAGCGATGGCTGGTCGACTGGCGTGCTGGTGAAAGAAGTGGCGGCGCTTTACGAGGCGTATCGAAAGGGTAGTGCAGCAGCGCTGGCTCCTTTGGCAGTGCAGTACGCGGATTACGCGCACTGGGAGCGGGAGTGGCTGCAAGGCGCGGTACTGGACGAGCAGTTGGAGTATTGGAAGCAGCAACTGGCGGAAGTGCCGGTGTTGGAACTACCGACAGATCGGCCGCGCCCGCCGGCGCCCAGTTATCGTGGCGCGTATGAGAGCTTTGAGTTGGACCCGGAGTTGAGTGCGGGGCTGAAGGAGTTGAGCCGGCGGCTGGATGCGACATTGTTTATGACGTTGATGGCAGCGTGGCAGACGCTGCTGCATCGGTACAGTGGGCAGCGCGACATTGTGGTGGGGACGCCGATCGCGAACCGGCAGCAAGCGGAGACGGAAGAGTTGATCGGGTTCTTTGTCAATATGCTTCCGTTGCGCACGGATCTGAGTGGGAATCCGACGTTCGCTGAGTTGGTGCAGCGA
>DASYFE010000213.1:0-47833 GCA_036498585.1 Pyrinomonadaceae bacterium
CAGCAGTTCATCGCCATGTCTTTCTTTTTTCAAAAAGCTACTCCACCAAGGAGTTTTGCAAGAGGCTCAATCCTGTCTAAAACTATCTGTCTGCCGCACGGCGCTCGAAGAGTAACGTGTCGCGCCAGAAGCCATTCAACATCGCGATTCGCTCGCGGCGACCGACTTCACGAAACCCACATCGCAAATGCAACCGTACGCTTGCTGTATTCTCCGGAAAGATCGAGGCCTGTAGTGTCCAGATTCCATTCTTCTCCGACTCATCAATCAACGCTTCGAGCAACGTGCGGCCGATTCCCTGCCCTTGCGCGTTTTCACTCACGTACACCGTCACTTCCGCAACTCCGCGATACGCGTGTCGCTTCGATACCGGACTCAACGCCGCCCAACCGAGAACCGTTTCCCTATCGCGCATTACAAGCCGCCCGATATCGAGATGCCCTTCATCCCACTTCTCCCACGACGGCGCCTCCGTTTCAAACGTACTGTGCCCACTGCAAATGCCTTCGAGATAGATCGCGCGGACCTGTTCCCAATCACTCGCTTTCATCCAATCGATAATCACGGGCGAGAGACTATCGGATTGAACTTCACATCGTCCAGCGGAACATTCTGTTTGATCTCGTCGATCTTTCGGCCCCAGACGCGCCCGGGAAAGGACCAGTGAATCAGGAACGGCTGTTTGATTCCGTCGACGTCGCGGTAACCTTCGTAATCTGTTTGCAGCGGCAGCTTGCCTAAAACCGTATCTGACTCCGTGTAGCGCCGGACGAGGAGGCCCGTCTTTACGTCGAAGAAGAGTTTCTCGACAGGACCATCAGCGGACTTCGCCTGGACGAGGTAAGCATCAGCATCGCGCACGACAGTCTTACCGACCACGTTGAGACTCGAATAAAGCTGTTCGGTCTTGAGCTCTTTATAGAAAACAGCGTCGCGCTTCACTTGGGCCTGCAACTGATCTGCAAGCGGCGTTGCTCCATCGCGACTGCTGTGTCCCCACGCTACAGTACCGTTGAAGCCGTTGCTGAAAACTACTTGCGGGTAGCTCGTAACAGTCAAAAATTTATCGGGTGCTTTTTGATAGACCTCTTCGGGAACCAGTACGCCATCTGCCCCGATGCGTGAGCCCTTTGCAATCCGAGTGGTGACTTTGTTAAGTGCATCGGCGCCGCCGAGTGCTTGGACGTAGCGATCGAGGATCTGTTTGGCTGAGGGTAACGTTTCAGGACTTGGCCCAGGAGCGCTCGGCGCCCAGAGGTTCTGGCCCACCGCGGGAACTGAAACCGGCGTTGGCTTGCCGCGGTGACAAGTGTAACAACTAACAGCGCCCTGCCCGTTGAAACTTCCTTTGTTGATATCGAACACCATCTGGATCATGCGCCGAGCGGCGAGTTTTGTGGGCTTGTCGTCCTTATCGAACTGGTTAGGCACGTGGCAATAGCTGCATCTGACGCCGAGCGAGCCGGAGATGAAAGCCATCGTTGGATCGAGTTGTGTGGCAGGTAGATTTTTGAATATCTGGAGGTTCTTGAAGCGCTGTTCGGCGGATTGGGCGTGTGAAACTGCGACTGCGGAAATCAGAATGACGGTGAGCATGAATGGACGCATCGAAACTGCTCCTTATTCGATCTTGTAATTCCTCTGAACGACTGGCTCTGAACCGGGGACGCACATTACGAAGTCGAGCCCATCGCGAAAAAATGTGACTTCCCCATAAAACTGCTTCACGAAGAAATTTGTTTCCGATGTGGGGAATAACTGCACCTTCTGACCAACGCACTCGATCGTCAACCGTCCAGCCTCATTCCGCACAATCATCTTGAGATCGGCCCGCGCCTCGTCTCGATACTTCCCCGCGTAATCGTCGTAGATCCGCGGCTCAACCGCCACCACATCTCTCAGGCACTTTTCCATCATCAAGTGTTCAAACATCAACACAAATCCGAGTTTCTCATTGAGTGCACGAATCGCTGTCTGCTCCGGTTTGTTGAATGATTGAATGATTTGGTAGCCGGATGATTGAGCGTAGATAATCTCGTGAACTTTTAAGGCTGTTGCTAATCCAAGCCGCCGGTACTCGCGCTTCACACCTGTAAAGCCCTGTGTCAGCCCGCCAGGTACAGCTTCGAACAAACTCACATCCGAAACGCCAACGTATTCATCACCTCGCTTCGCGATGAAACATGCGTACGGCAACACGTAAGCCATCTCCAGCCACATCAGCGCTTCCCGCGCGTTGTACGCCGGCGGTGCAAGCTGCTTTCGCGCCGGGTCGTCCCGACTGAGCAAAGTCGTGAGCTCGTACAGCTTCTCAATACAACGCGGATCTCTGGCGCGTTCCTCCGCAAAGGTCGCAATCGTAAATCCCTGCTCTTCGACTTGCCCCAACATCGGCAGGAACGATGAAACATCCGCAGTCGCAACGTTCAAACGTAAATCGAATATGCGCGAAACGCCGACGAACCCACGACTCTCCAGTTGCTCTATGAGCTCGATCTCGGACGCATACTGGCGGCACGAAACAGTAATCGCTTTAGCCGTAACCAGGTCGCTCATCAGTTGATCGAGCAACAGCTCACCAACGCCGCGCCTGAGCCACTGCGGATCGCTCAACAGCAACAGTCGATACTTCGGCAAGTAAACCGTTTGCTCAACCGCGCCATAAGCGATGATCTGTTTGTTGCGTTCGTTTTCCACCACATACTCGCGCCGGAAATAACGCGACTCGTCAAACTTCCGACGATGGTTGACCCAGAACACGTAACCGGGCGCATCATTACCAGCCCGCGCTGAAGCGATCGCGCTTACAGTGGGCCAGTCAGGGTCGTGATAGGGACGCAGCTTTGTGTTCACTTCGTGTGCAAATTTGGCGTCGCGTGATGGGCGCTGCTGCTGCAAATCGCCCTTGAATAGCTCGACGACGCTGCCCTTCAATCGTTGCCGGGCTGAATACAGACGCTTGTTGACGGTGGAGACCGGCACCTCCAGAAAGTCACCGATGTCGGACTGGGTGTAACCGTCGACGTAAAACAGAGTCGTCACCAGTCGCTCGTTCTCCGGCAGCGCGTTAATAGCCTCAAGAACTTTCGTTATGAGGTCGCGTTGTTCCGCGGACGAGTGTGGTCCCGGATCGTCTGTGGGCTTATCAACAGCCTCGAGCGGCAGAATCTGCAAGCGCTTGCAACGCGTCAAACGATTGCACTGCGTCAGGACGATCCGCTTGAACCAACCGGGAAACGCCGCCGGCTCGCGAAGTTGCGCGAGCTTCTGCCACGCAGTGACGAACGCCTCCTGCGCGGTGTCTTGCGCGAGGCAGGCGTCGCCGAGCACGGCAAACGCACAAGCGAACGCCATGTCCTGAAAGCGGATCACAAGCTCGCCAAAGGCTTCGTGTCGTGCCTCTGGGGCGCTACTCGGATCAGCCGCGCGGCGAACGATATCGTCAACATTTTTCACTTCTATTAATAAGAGCCAGAATCTACGACAAAGCTTACCAAGGTTGGTGTAAGATGGGCGGCCAAATTTTCTAGGAGAGGAAAACACTTGTCCAATCTCAAATCAGTCAAAACGGTTTACGAGGCGTTCGCTGCCGGAGATATTTTCACAGTCCTCGGAGTTTTAAGCCCCGACATCGCCTGGACCGAAGCCGAAGGATTTCCCTATGGCGGCACTTATCATGGTCCAAAGGCTGTGCTCGAAGGCGTGTTCATGCGCCTCGGCTCGGAGTGGGAAGGCTTCGCCGCTATCCCCGAGGAATTCATCGACGCCGGCGACACCGTCGTGGCCTTAGGCAAGTACAGCGGAAAGTACAAAAAAACCGGTAAGAGCTTTGAGGCAATCGCACACGTCTGGAAAATGCAGGACGGCAAAGCGGCCCAGTTCATCCAGTACGTTGATACGCTACTGGTTCACCGAGCCCTTCAAGCAGATTAGCCTCTGGGGGCCACGGCTGTATTTTGGAAAGCAGCGATCACCCAACCCTGCTTTTCCTTCGTCATCGTCAGCGTCAACATCGCATCCTGTACGAGTGCCTGCGTCGTACTCGTTCGGTGTCCCTCAACATGCACGACCGCAACGTCCGCTCGCAGGAACCGGATCTGTTTGACCGTCAGCGTAAGGTTCGTGTCTTTATAAATCGTGTCGAAGATTCGCTGGTGCTGACTCTCGATCACCGCGCGCCCCTTGATGTAATTTACCGTTGATGACCACGTAATCCGCATCCTCGGCGAATGGCTTCGCGAAGAGCGCGCCGCTTTTCGTGTTCCAACCCGTCTCCACCTGCTTCACGCTTTCGCGCATCGCCGCTTCATCCGCCGCGCGACTGTCCTGCTGGTGCACCGTCTGCCCTGAAAAACCCAACATCAACAACGTCACAAATACGAGTGTTTTCATTCCATCCTCCTGAAGTATCAACCTCTGCCATTCCTATAAGCGACGAATGAAAACAAAAGCGGCCACCGATATAGCCATGATAGAATCCGCGACCGATGCCCACGCCCTCGCCGCAGGAAGTCACCCAACTACTCGCCGCTTGGGGTAAAGGCGACCGGTCTGCGCTCGACAAGCTCTTGCCGCTCGTACACTCGGAGCTGCGGCGCATCGCGGAACGCCAGATGAGCCAGGAGCGGCCGGGTCATACGTTGCAGGCAACCGCACTCGTCAACGAGGCGTATCTGAAGCTCGCCGGCCAGCAGGGTTTCGACTGGCAAAACCGCGCGCACTTCTTCGCCGTCTGTGCGCAAGTGATGCGACACATCCTGATCGACCACGCCCGCGCCCACGCGCGCGACAAACGTGGCGGCGGTGCGGTCAAAGTTTCGTTAAATGACGCTTTAGTAGTAGCGGACGATCAGGCGTCTCACTTCATCGCTCTGGACGAAGCGCTGCGCGTGCTCGAACGTCTCGATCCGCAGAAAGGCAAGATCGTCGAGTTACGTTACTTCGGTGGCTTGAGCGTCGATGAAGCAGCGGAAGTGATGAACATTTCACCGCGCACCGTGCGACGCGAGTGGCAGCGAGCGAAGGCGTGGCTCTACCGCATGATGACTGAAGGAATCGAGGATGAAACCCGACCGCTGGCGAAAAGTCGATGAGCTCTTCGAGGCCGCGCTCGATCGCGAGCCTTCTCATCGCGCTGCGTTTCTCGACCATGCTTGTGGCAGTGATCGAGAGCTGCGCCGCGAAGTCGAGAAGATGCTCGACATCGACAGCCAGGCGCAGGACTTCATCAAAACCGATGTTTTCGACGTCGCTGCGAAGTTGATCACACAGCCCACACCTAAAAAATCTATCTTCACTTCCGACTCGATCGACGACGCGCGCTTCGTTCCCGGCGACATTCTTTCCGAACGTTATCGTATCATCGGACTTCTCGGCCGCGGCGGTATGGGCGAGGTCTATCGCGCCGACGATCTCAAACTCAAACAACCTGTTGCGCTCAAGTTTCTTCCTGCTTCACTAAACACTGACGGCGCCGCGCTCGCGCGTTTTTACAAAGAAGTCAGCGTCGCACGCCAGATCTCACACCGTCACGTGTGTCGTGTTTACGACGTCGCCGAATACAGTGGAGAACATTTCATCTCGATGGAGTTTGTGCGTGGCGAAGAGCTTTCATCGCTCCTGAAACGGATCGGGCGCGTGCCGCAGGACAAGGCGGTCGACGTCGCGCGCCAACTCTGCGCCGGACTCGCAGCGGTCCACGAGCGCGGTGTGCTTCATCGCGATCTGAAACCCGCGAACATCATGCTCGACGAGCACGGGGAAGTGCGCATCACTGACTTCGGCATCGCCGCACTCGCGGTGGAAGACCCGCGCGAGATGTCGGGCACGCCCGCGTACATGTCTCCCGAACAACTCGACAGTCAGGAGTTAACAGCCAGGAGCGACATCTACTCGCTCGGTCTCGTGCTTTACGAGCTCTTCACCGGCAAGAAAGCTTTTGCGGCGACGAGCCTTCCTGAGCTACTTCGTTTGCGACGAAGTGATACGACGCCCACGAGCCCTGCTGAGCACGTGCGCGATCTCAATCCGCTGATCGAACGCGTGATCTTCCGTTGTCTCGAACGAGATCCTTCGAAGCGTCCTGCGTCGGCGTTGCAAGTCGCGGCTGCTTTGCCGGGCGGCGATCCACTCGCGGCCGCGCTCGCAGCAGGCGAGACGCCGTCGCCCGAGATGGTTGCAGCGGCGCCGAAACAGGGCGCTCTGAGACCCGCAGTCGCAGTGTCGTTGCTCGCTTCGGTGATCATTCTGTTCGGCACGATCTGTTTCCTCTCGCGCTATGTCGCGTTGTACCGGATAGTTCCGCTGAACAAATCGCCGGAGGTGTTGCGCGATCGCTCGGCTGAGCTGGTCAGAAAGTTCGGGGTTACAACGCCGGCCGGCGACTCTGCTTACGGCATGGGACTCGATCGCGACTACCTCGACTACATCCACGACAACGATCAATCGCCGACGCGGTTTTGCTGCTAACGATCTTCATCACCGTGATGATTTGTAGTGGGCTGCTGGCGCTGCGAAACGTGAGACTCGGACGCGGTGATCGCAAAGGAGCCTTTCGTCTCGCTGGTTTTCTGTTGGTGGTGTTCTTTTTGCGGTGGCTTTTCTCGTCGCATCACGTGGCGACGGAGGCCGAAGCCTTTAACTTCATCACGGGCGTGCAGTCGATTCTCTACTGGACGTTCTTCTTCTGGGTGGTCTATCTCGCGTTTGAGCCGTTTGTCCGACGACGCTGGCCGGGTCGGATAGTTTCGTGGAGCCGCTTGCTGGCGGAGGTTTTCGCCATCCACTCGTCGGACGCGACATACTTATCGGTGCGATCTTTGGTCTGGGAATCATTCTCTCCAATTTCTATCTCGCGAGTCTGGTGCCGCAATGGTTTGGTTACCCACCCGCGATTCCCTGGATGGATTTTCCGGCAACGCAACTACTCGGCATTCGTTCGTTTGCATTCGGCATTACGCAACAGATCTTCGGCGGTCTTTTTCAGTCGTTCATACTGCTGTTTTTTCTACTGTTGCTCTACATCATCCTGCGTCGCGAACGACTGGCGGCCGCTGCGGTTTGGTTGATTGGGAGCGTGGCTCTGAGCCTCACGCACGACTGCTCTCGGTGTGCCCTTCTCTTGTGTTGCAGTGTTCCTGTTGGTCTGGGTGCTTTATCGCTACGGTTTGCTGGCGCTCGTCTCAACGATCTTCTTTTTACACCTGGTTATCTTTTTCCCGATTACGTCTGACTTCTCGGCGTGGTACGCGGCTGATTTCGTGCTCGCACTGATCGTCTCACTCACACTCGTTGGCTTTGCTTTCTACACCTCACTCGCAGGTCAACCACTCTTCCGCGCCTCGTTGCCTGACGATTGATCTTGTAAATCCTGTAACATCCTGAAATCCTGTCTAAGTCTTTGGACAAGATTTCAAGATGTTACAGGATTTACAAGTTACGTTATTTACGATTTATCACACCTGAATCAATCGTTTCACCTGTTCTCGAGATCGCCTGGAAGTACATCTGATCACCCGCTACTTCAAACAACATGAAGTGCAGATCGCGATCGTACGACTTCTCCGTGATCCCCGACTGCCTGTCGATATCACCCGTGCGAAGCTTCCCGCCTGCTCCAGACACAAAATAGTAAATCCCCTTCTGCGGCTTCATTCGCTCGTAGACGTGATCATGTCCGGTCAACACAACATCAACACCGTACTTGAGAAAGATTGGCTCGACCACTTCTCGCAATTGCCCATCAGAGCCATGCTTCTTCGCTGACGAGTAAGGCGGATGATGGAAGAACATCACTTTCCACTCCGCAGTCTCGCGCCCCAGCTCGTCTTCGAGCCACTGCACCTGCTTCTTCTCCATGTAGTTGCTGTTAAGCGAGTAGAACGCGATGTTTCCTTTCTTGAACCGGTAATACTCTTTGCCATTCATGTTGAAGTTCTCGTAGTTGACCTGCAACGCCTGATCGTGATTTCCAAGCGTCGCGTAGAACTTCACTTTCTCGTTGAGCAACGCGCGGTAAGGCTCAGCAAACTTCTTCTCGAAATCCTGCGGCGCTTCGCCGCCGTATATGTTGTCGCCCATCATCAACACAAACTCGAACGGAAACAGCGCGTGATACTTGATCATCATATCGCCTACTTCGCGCTGTTGCGCTGTTCCCGAGCCAGTGTCACCAATTACGGCAAAACGCGTCGAGCCGTCTTTCATCGGTAACGTGAGGTTGAGCGGCGCATTCAAGTGGCCGTTCAGTTTTTGTGCAGGCGCGGGGGTGAAAAGAATCGCACTGATTAATAATGCAAAGATGAAATGATGAGTATGAGTCCGTCGCATAGGTTCACTCCTTAAATCATGGCAGTGCATCAGGCATGAAATCGATGATCACGTCGCTCTCTCGATCGACGAGCAGCATGTTTCTTCCGACAAACCGGTAGCGCAGCTCTTTCGGCAACTGCGGCAGCTTGGTTAAGAGGGTCGCCGGCATTTCCGAGAACTCAGCCGTTTGCGCGTATGGGTAGTTCACTCGCAGGACCACGCCCTGCGTTTCCGTCTCGAAGATCTTTTCGCGCAGCTCCTGTCGATCCTTGCCCTGGAATTCGGTCTTGAGTGTGCGGCGGATGAAGTCTGCTGTCGCAGGCAGGAAGAATTCACCGCGCTTCGCATTGGGACGCGCACTTGTAAGCGAGGTCTCGATCGTAGTTCTGTAAGCGTGAATCTGTTCCGGCGTGCTGTCCTTCGAAAGTTTCGGCGCGTTCTCTCTTACTTTGTTACGTAGCTCGATATAGCTCTTCACCTGTTTCTCAAAACTATCGATCGCAGCTTTATCCGTTGGCGAAACGACAACAGGCTCAGCCAGCGCGGCATTTTGTGTTTTCTGTCCCAGGGCAACCCCCGATGCGAGGATCAGCGCCAACACCAGCAGCCAAATAAAGATGTACCTTTTCTTCATCATGTACTCTTGAAGAAGCAAGGAAAATGCCTGTCAGATCCGCATTAGTCCGCGTAAATCTGCTGCTAAAACCGTCTTATATGCATTCAACTTGTATGAACTTCGTTCAGGGAGTGAGGACAAGCCTGTCTAAAAAACTGGGCCGGCGCTGATGTCGTAATCAACATCAGCCCGCGTGCCACTTAATTCAGCTTTCTCTTTCGCGATTTTTTGAAGCACCTCGGTCAGCACCTGGAGATTCAGCGGCTTAGTGAGGTGAGAATAGAAACCGGCAGCGCGGGCGCGGGCGATGTCGTCGCTGCGGCCAAAGCCGGTGATCGCGACCACGGGGACGTTTTCGCGACCGTCGATCTTTCGCAATCGCTGCAGGAACTCATAGCCATCCATCTCCGGCATCGAGATGTCTGACAGAATCACGTCAAACTCGTTCTCGGCCGCGAGGCGCAACGCGTCGGCGCCATTCGTCGCACACATCACATTTGCGCCAGCGACTTTCAAAAGCTCCTGCAGCATCGCGATCGTATCTTCAGAATCATCGACGATCAGAAAATTCGTCTGCGCGAACACGTTCAGCTCAATCGCGCCCGACGAAGCCGGCGTCCCTGGTCTCGCAGTCTCGGGCAGCAACGGCAGACGCACCGTGAATCGCGCTCCTTTGTTTGGACCATCAGACGCGGCGCCGATCGTTCCACCATGAAGCTGTACAAGCTGATGCACGAGCGCGAGACCGATACCGAGGCCGCCATGACGCCTTCGATTACTGCCGTCCGCCTGGCGAAACATCTCAAACACGTGCGGCAGAAAAGTCGCATCAATTCCCTGCCCCGTGTCCTTCACAACAAACACCGCGTTCTCGTTTTCATTGCTCAACGCGATCTCGATGCTGCCGCCCGCGGGCGTAAACTTCACCGCGTTGTTCAATAAGTTCCATGCGATCTGCTGCAATCGCAAACGATCGCCTTCGACCAGCAAAAGCTGATCGCAAACGTTCACACGAATGTCGATCCCCTTCGCCGCTGCCTCAGCACGAACCGTCTCGACGGCGTTATCGATAATGGCCGGCAACGACACCGTCTCCTGATTCAAAGATATCTTCCCGCGCTGCAATCGCGAGAGATCGAGCAGATCGTTGATCAACTGCGACTGCGACTGTGCATTGCGTCTGAGCGCTTCACCCATCTGGACCAAACGCGGCGACTCTTCGATCTCGCGCATTCGCAACAACAACTCCGAGTAACCGAGAATCACGTTCAGCGGATTGCGCAGCTCGTGCGAGAGCGTCGCCAGAAATTCATCCTTGAGCTGGTTCGCCTTCTCCGCCGCGTCGCGCGCTTCCTGCACGTTCGTCAACAAACGCTCGCGCTCCGCTTCAGCACGCAGCTTCTCGATCGCGGTCCACGTTCGCTCAGCGACAGTTTGCAACAGCGCTACTTCTTCCTTAGTCCATTGACGCGGCTGATCGTCACTCGACCAAAGCGAAGCCACCCAACGCCCGTCACGCATCAACGGCACCGCCACGTAAGCACGCTCGCCATTCGGGTCGTAAACGTGAGCGTAATCGGCTGCGGTGCGTGAATCCGTTTTCGAATCGTAGTTGACGACAGTCTTGCCGCGCTGCATATCCTGCGTCGTAATGCTGCTGTACTCGGAGATGCGATGCTGGCCCGCAACCGATTCAGCACCATCCGTGTAATCGCGATGAACGATCTCGATATCGCGCTCGATGTCAGTCTCATTGAACAAACAACGACGCACGTTGAGGTGAATGCCGACAGTTTCCGCGACCGCGTAAGATAATTCATATGGATCCTGAATCGTGCGTATCAGCTCACTAACGCGCACGAGCACGTCAAGGCGGTTCTCAGCGCGTCGTTGTATATCGATGTCCTGCACGACCACGATGACGCCGCTCAGCTCATCCGCCTGATCGCGAAATGGAGCGCTGAGCACGCGCGTCCAGATCTGCTTGCCATCTGCGCCGGTGTAGAGCATCTCGCAGCCGGGACTCACCGACTCACCTCGCATTGCGCGAGCGCTCGGCCATTCAGAAGGATCGAGTGGACGGCCTTCCTCGTCCCACGCACGCCAGCGCGCGGCAAACACGGGATCGAGAGACGAGAGTCGATCGCCGACGAAGTTGTTCAAGAGTGAATTACGAATCAGGAAACGTCCTTCACGATCGGTGAGTCCGATGCCGACGGGAAGTTGTTCGAGCAGAGCCGTCAAACGCGCCTCGCTATTTCGCAGCGCCAGCTCTGCGACGCGTCTTTCTCTGTCCGTGCGATTGAGCGAGAGGGCTGTTAGCCAAATCAGTACGCCGAGCAGCAGCAGCACCGCCACGACGAATGCTGCAGTGGTGAAGTTAAAACTCAGCCATTCTGAATCACGCATGAGTGTTCTGATCCAACCCAGCAGGATTACAACTAGAAACGCCGGCAGCATGCGCCGCGCAACCACCGCCCCCGGGCTGTTTCCCAACATGGTAGCGACCATGCCGCGCTCCGGCCGCGCCAACAGAATCGAAGCGCACAAACAGACGAACGCGACCACCGTGTGTAAAGCGATCGTGAAATAAAGCGCGATTGGCTCAGCGCGCTCGATACCGTAGAAGTAATACAGAAAAACGAGCAGCGTAGTGGTTACTACGAGCATCACGGTGATGTTCGAAACGCGAAACCATCGCCGTGTGCGGGCGTCGAGGAATGAAAGCGCGATGCCGAGGAAGAAGAAGTTGAGCGAGGCAGCCACCCCCATGCGGCCTGGGAATGACAGGCCAGCTTCCTCTCGTGTTTCGTGAAACAGCAACTGATCGAGGCCGGTGTTCCAGCCGAAGAGATGTTCGCTCAGTGTGACCAAGCCGACGACGGCTACGATCGCGGCAAAGAGTTGGCGAACGATGCGCTTGCCTCGAGACTGTGAGCGGTCGTTGATCAGAAAGCAGGATGCAGCGACGAGCATGAGGCACACCGCGGTGTTTGCCTTCATGTTGACGAGCGCGGGATGGATTTTCTTGAGGAACTCGTTATCCAGAATCCAGCCGAGGAACGCCGCGCCACCGATACAAAACGCGAACGCCGCGAGGCCGATCGAGATCGCCCGGTAACGCACAAGTTGCTCTTCGGGATAGTGCGAGATGGTGTCCGGCATTAGACGTTCGATATTCAGCAATAACGCCGAAGGCGTCGATCTCAGTTCTTAACGTCGAAGGCGTTGGCTAATTTCAGCGCAGGGTTCGAGGAACGAGAACCCTGGGAACTTCACATCAAAAGACGTTCTAACCCTGAAAGGGTTCGCCAACCGCCGAACCCTTTCAGGGTTCGAACCATTTGGAAATTCGTACCCAGGGTTCTCGTTCCTCGAACCCTGGGCTGAAATTAGCGAATGCCTTCGGCGTTTTGAGTTAGCGAACGCCTTCAGCGTTTTTGAGTTAGCGAATGCCTTCGGCGTTTTGAGTTAGCGAACGCCTTCGGCGTTACTTCGACTCTTAAAAATTCGAAACAGATAGTAATACGAGGGGAACAACAAAATCACGCCTGCAATGAGCGCGGCGAGCAATAGTTGCAGCGTCGCATACGGCGCGGCGGCTGATGCGATCGTGATGTTTGGTTCGACGATGTGCGGATACTGCGCGAATGCCCAGCCAAGCAAGATCAATGTCACCTGCGCTGCTGCACAAAGTCGCGCCAGTCTGTATCGCCTCATCCATAAAGAATAAAAGGCAGCAAGCGCAAATACTGCAGTGCAAATATGCAGACCCAACGCCCACCAGCTTCGACTGATACCGGCGCGCACAGTCGGCGCACCTTCGCGCGCAAGCACAAAAACAGTGAGGGCGAGTAAACCGACGACGAAACCTGCGGCAAGCGCGCGCCGCCGGAAATCTTCCTGCAACTCGCGCTCGTGTGTCTCCAGGGTCAAATAAACTGCCGCCAAAAACGCGAACAACGCGAGCGCAAAGAAACCAACGGCGAAAGGAAACGGCGCGAGCCACGAATTGAAGAACCCGCTCGTTACCGAACCGTTTTCAACGCGGATCGTGCCCGAAGCAATCGCGCCGAGGATCGTGCCCAAAAGAATCGGCGTAATGATGCTCGCGATCGAAAACACCAGCCTCCAACGTCGTTGCACGTCATCGCGCTGAACATCATAGGTGCGAAACGTGAACGCAGCGCCACGCAAAACGATTCCGATGAGCAACAGCGTGATCGGAACGTGAAGCGCCGTCGCAATCGCTGCGAACGCCGGTGGAAACGCTGTGAACAAAATGACGATCACGAGTATCAGCCAAACGTGGTTCGCTTCCCACACCGGACTGATCGCTTCTGCAATCAACGCGCGTTGCGCGCGTGCACGCGATCCAAACGCAAACAAATCCCAGACGCCGCCACCGTAATCCGCACCGCCCAAAAGCGCGTACAAGACGAGCGCAGCGATCATAACACCCGCGATAATCGTCTCAAGCGGCAACTGTTGCCTCCTTCGCCGGCGCATGCGGACTCGCCGCCACCTGTCGCAGCAACAACCAGACTGTGATCACCGCAAGAAAAATGTAGAGCACGGTGAACGTGATGAAAGGCACGATCAACCCGGGCATCGGCGTGACGGCTTCGCTCGTGCGCATCACTCCATAAATGATCCACGGTTGCCGTCCCACTTCAGTCACGCTCCAGCCAGTCTCGATCGCGATGAAGCCGAGTGGCGCCGCGACAACGAGCAGACGCAGAAACCATTTCGAATCCAACCACTTCTGATTCCGCCTGCAGCGTAGATATCGCCACGCGGCCCAGAGCGCCACGAGCATCATCGCCACACCGCACGCGACCATGATCTGAAACGAGATGTGAACAATCGCAACGGGCGGCCGCACGTCTGCGAGAAATTCGTTGAGGCCTTTCACGACTGCGTGCGGATCGCCATACGCGAGTATGCTAAGCGCATAAGGAACTTCGATCGCATAACGTGTCACACCTGCATCTTCGTCGGGGATGCCACCGATGCGAAGCGGCGCGGACGGCTCAGTCTGAAACTGTCCTTCGAAGGCGGCGAGTTTTACCGGCTGAGTCCTGGCGACTGTCTTCGCGATCAAGTCGCCGCTCAACGGTTGCAGGATCGCACTCACACCGCCAACAACGAGCGCGATGTTCAGTGCCGCCTTGTGAAAACGATTCGTGCGATCGCGTCTGAGCATGAACGCGTGAATGCCTGCAACCGCAAACCCGGTCGCAGCATAAGCAGCGAGTATCATGTGAAGCGTTTGCGGAAACGCCGCGGTGTTCATCATCGCTGCGATTGGATCGATGTCGACAGGTTTACCGTCGACGAGTCGAAAGCCAGTGGGCGCGTTCATCCACGCATTTGCGATGACGACGAAGACGCCGGACAGTGCGCCGCTCAATGCGACCATCGCGCCCGCGAAGAGATGAGCGCGTGGCGGAACGCGCGTCCAGCCGTACAGATAAATGCCGAGAAAGATCGCTTCAGTGAAGAACGCAAACCCTTCGAGCGAGAACGGCATTCCGATGATCGCACCCGCGTAACCCATAAACCCGGGCCACAACAACCCGAGCTCAAACGAAAGCACCGTACCCGACACTGCGCCGACAGCGAAGAGAATCGCGGTCCCCTTGGCCCAACGCTTCGCGAGCGTGAGATAGATCTCGTCTTTGCTGCGCAGCCACTTCCACTCAGCGACGATCATCAGGAGCGGCATCGCGATCCCGATCGCCGCAAAGATGATGTGAAAAGCGAGCGACATCGCCATCTGCGATCGCGCCGCCAGCAGATCGTCCATTCAGAACCGGTCCTTGTTGAAAACACCTGTGCGTATAACGGTAGTTTCAGTATAAACTCAATCGACTTGGATTGCCGGGTGCTCCGCGGAGAGTTTGTCAGGTTTGCTCAGTTAAGCTAACGATCAAATGGGCGATCACATGTGTCTAGATACTTCATCGCGAGTGCATATAGGCGAAGTGATTCGCAACGCAGTTTTATTCAATCCCGCGAATTCTCAGGATCGTCTTATGAATTCTGACAGTCTTATCGAAACGGTGAGTCGTTTCTTCACTCTGCTGAGTGAGCGCCAGATCAATTACGTGCTGGTGGGCGGGATAGCTTTGTTGCAATACGTTGAGGGCCGCAATACAGAGGAAATCGATTTAATCATGGCTGTATCTGCCCTCGAACACTTGCCCGAGTTGCGTGTGGAAACACGCGACGTTGATTTCGCTCGCGGCAAGTTTGGCGATTTGCGAGTCGATTTGCTGCTAACGAGCAATCCGCTGTTCGATGAAGTACAGAAGCGTTTTACGACTTTGAAGCATTTTGTTGAGCATGTAATCCCGTGTGCGACGGTCGAAGGATTAGTGCTGTTGAAACTTTATTCACTTCCTTCACTCTACCGGCAAGGCAACTTTTCCCGCGTTGGTCTCGCTGAGAACGACATAGCAACCTTAATTCATATTCATCACCCACCACTACAATCAATCCTCAAGGTACTTGCAAACTACGTGAGCCCAAACGACATGGCTCAGGTGAGCCAAATCGTCGAGGAAATTCAGCACCGTCTCGAGCGCTTCCGCAAACGAAGCTAACAACAGAATCGAGCGCGGTAGCGCCGGGTCAACCTCATAAGTCGGCGTCACTCTGGACGTTGACCCGGCGCTACCGCGCTCGGTTCTGTTGCTAATGTTCGAGGTGATACGGGATGCTCGTGACGATCACGCCCTTCTTGAAGAGCAGCGAACCTTTGAGCAGCAGCGAGCTTTGGTTGTGGAGGAAGTGTTGCCACCAACGCGCCGGGATAAATTCAGGCACGACAATGGTGATGATGTCGTCAGAGTTTTCTCTCTTCAGACGGTGGATGTGTCGCAACAGCGGGCGCGTGAGCTCGCGATAAGGCGAAGGTAACACGACGAGTTGCACACCCGCGCCCCAGCGGTCCCACTTGTCTCTCAAACTCGCCGTCGCTTCCTCTCCGAAATCGACATACACGGCCTGCACTCTGTCAGACGCGATCGAGCGCGCGTACTGCAACGCGTTCACAACGCCGCGATGTATGCCGGAGATTGGAACGATGACGGTGTGCTTGATCGGTTGTATCTGGTCCAAACCTTCGGTCGAGAGTTGCTTTGCGACCATCACGTAGTGTTTGTGAATCGCCCTGAAGAGTGACACGAGGAGAGGAATCACAACCACAACAATCCACGCGCCGTGAATAAACTTCGTTGCGATGAAGACGCACAGCACAATGAAGGTCGCGAGCGCGCCGACCGCATTGATGGCGAGCGACTTCTTCCAGTTTGCGGGAGCTGTTACTTCGTCGGTGACGAAGTATGACCGGTGTATCTCTTCCTCCTGCAATGCGAGATCAGGTAATGGACCGTTACTCGCAGGCAACACATCGTTTTTGGAGCGCAGCTTCGATCGCTCGCGCAACCAATGCACGACCATCCCTGACTGTGACAACGTGAAAGAAAGAAACACGCCGACGGCGTAGAGCGGGATCAGGCGCGACGTGTCGCCCCCGAAAGCAATCACCAGCACGCCCGAGAAGACTGCGAGAATCACGATTCCATTCGAGAACACTAGACGGTCGCCACGATTCGCAAACTGTCGCGGCAGAAAACGATCGCGCGCCAGCAAACTCGAGAGCCGTGGAAAGTCGGCAAACGCCGTGTTCGCGGCGAGCACGAGGATCGCAGCCGTCGCCGCCTGGACCACGTAGTAAAACCAACCGAATGCTCCAGTGAACATGATGCGCGCAAACTGCGAGATTACAGTCTCACTTTGCTTCGGATGAACGTGATACAGGTAAGCCATCACGCTCGTCCCGAGAAACATCGCGGTCAGGAGTATGGCCATCCAGATCAACGTCGTCGCGGCATTCCGCGCCTCGGGTTTCTTGAACGCCTGCACGCCGTTCGAGATCGCCTCGATACCTGTCAACGCAGCGCAGCCATTTGAGAACGCGCCGAGCAGCAGAAAAAGCGTCAACGGTTGCAAGTGATAACCTTCGGCTGTCTTCAATTCTTCCTGTGTGGGGATCGCCGCGGCGCCGCCGTAAATGAAGTAGTGAAACAATCCGAAGACGATCATGAAGAGGAAGCTGACGACGAAGACGTACGTCGGCGTGGCGAAGAGCGCGCCGGACTCGCGCACACCACGCAAGTTCGCGATCGCGATGAATGCGATGAATACGAGGCAGAGGATAACTTTGTGATCGTTGAGCCAGGCGTAACGCGTGCCCTGCACTGCGGATGTGATCGCAGCGACACCGGCCGCGATCGACACTGACACTGTCAACACGTAATCGACGAGCAGCGCTGCGCCGGCAATCAAGCCAGGCGTTTGACCGAGATTTTCTTTCGCTACGATGTAAGCGCCGCCGCCCGACGGATACGCATGGATGGTCTGTCGGTAACTAATCGCGACAATCGCCAGTAAAACTGCGATCCCGACCGAAACCGGAATTACATAGCCGAACGATCCGCCATTCGTCGCAGCGGCAGCGACCGCAAGCACGAGCAGGATTTCTTCAGTCGCGTAAGCCGTCGAGGAAAGCGCGTCCGATGAGAAGACGGCCAGCGCCGTCTTCTTCGTGAGACGCTCGTGCGCCGCCTGTTCAGTGCGCAGTGCCCGGCCGACAAGTAACCGTTTTATCGCAGTCGCCATGTTATTTCGTTGTCATCTCCTCTGTTTGCCAACGAGCAGCATTAGGAAGTTTGTCCACGTCGAGATTGCTTAAAACGAGTCGTCGTGTTGACGGCACGCCGCGTTCGTTCCATAGAAAATCGCTCAGGAGGCGGCGCGCTTCTGCGGTCCAGAATGAGCTCTTGGGCGGTAGCCGGCGTCCAGTCATGCGCTGGACGTACTCGATCGGCTCCAGCTCGATCTGGACCACGACTTCGTGCCTCTCGCCTTCAGGGCTGACGACGATGAAGCGGCGTTGCTGCGCGTCAAGCACAGGTGACTCTTCATCGTCGAGAATCGTGAAGCCGTTCATCGTGATTGTTTGAATAGGTGGCTCGGCTGCCTGCTCCGCATGAACCTCGACAGTCGTTTTCGCCAACGCTGCGGCGACTGCGTTACGCAAGACTTTCGGCGTCATCGGTTTGCGAACGAAGTCCGTTGCGCCGAGCTTCATAGCGTCAACGGCAAGCTCGATCGATGCGTAAGCTGTGGCCATCACTACACGCGCATCGGGACTTGATTTTTTGAGACAGCGGAGCGTTTCGAGCCCATCGATGCCGGGCATTCTCTGATCGAGAACAACGGCATTCCACGTCGAGCCACCGGCGTAGAGACGCAAGCCTTCCTCACCGTCGCTCGCCTCGCCAACCTCATAACCCACCGCCTCCAGCGTCAACCGCATCATGCGGCGGATGTGTTCTTCATCGTCGATTAATAGGATTCGATTGCTCATAAACAACAGAACCGAGCGCGGTAGCGCCGGGTCAATCTCATCAGCGGGGCGTGGTTTTTAGTTGACCCGGCGCTACCGCGCTCGGTTCTGTTATTGGCAGCGTGAATGTAAACGTCGAGCCCTTGCTCGGCTCCGATTGCACACTGATCTGTCCACCGTGCGCCTCGACGATCAGTCGTGAGATCGCCAACCCTAACCCTGCACCGCCTGTCGCCGCGCCCGGCACTTGCACAAACTTGTCGAAGATGTGCGGCAGATACTCCGCAGGAATACCGCTGCCCGTGTCGGATACAGAAACCGCAACATAATTTCCACGCGGCTGCGCGCTGATCTTTATCTCGCCTTGTTTCGTGTAACGGATCGCGTTGACGACAAGGTTTGCAAGCACACGCTCAACCTGCGAGCAATCGACTCTCACCACCGGCAGATCGATCGGCGCCTCGACTTTGAAATCGATCCCTTTCGATTCCACTTGGGGTTGCAATTCCTTTGTCGCGGCGTCGAGCAAATCGCTCGTCCTAACTGGTTCAGGACTCGGTTTGCTCTCACCCGCCTCGATACGCGAGACGTCTAGAAGGTCGCGCATCAACTGGTCCAGCCGATCGCAGTCATCACGGCAAGCGCTCAGCACTTCGAATTGTTTGTCAGTCAACTCGCCAGCCGCACGCTCAAGCAGCAGATACACGCCCATCTGCACGCTCGTCAGCGGAGTGCGCAACTCGTGCGACGCGGTGGCGATGAATTCAGACTTGAGACGATCGATCTCGCGTAAGTGAGTGATGTCTTCCAGGAGCGTAACAGCGCCGAGCAAATGATGATCGTTGTCACGCATCGGCGTGGTCCGCAGTCGAAACGCCCTCTGCGAGCCCGCCACAGGCAACGGCAACACCGACGACATTTCCTCGGCTGCAACCGGACGCTGCGACGCCAACGCCTCCGCGACTGCGCCCGCGATTCGCACGTCCCGCGCCACCTCGCCGACGTGCATTCCACTGTTCTTCTCTTCCGGACCGAATATCTCTTCCGCCGCAGGATTCAGTTTGGTGACACGACCATCGCCATCAGTGACGATGACAGGATCGTAAAGTGAATCAATCGCCGCCTCAGTGGTTTGCTGGGCGACGAGCAACTTACCCATGTCCGAGCTGCGTAGTTGTCGCAGGCTCTCGGCCATGCGGTTGTATTCAGCGGCGAGGACGCCGACTTCATCATTCGAATCGACAAACACGCTCGCGTTGAGATCGCCGCCTGCAATCTTCACCGTACTCTCCGTGAGACGGAGTATCGGTCCAACAATCCGCTGGGCCAGCCAGAACGCCAGCACCACCCCTGTGACCACCAACACACCTGCAATCAAAAGCGTGCGATAAAACCAAAGCTGCGCCACACCGGCTGCAGCTTCCGACTTGAAACGCATCGCACGTTGATTCAACTGCAACAAGTGTTCGCAGTCAGCACGCAGTTGATTGAATTGCGGCTCGAGCTGCGTGAAGTATTCATCACGCGTTGGATTTGTGATGAATACATCAAAGCGCCGGTAGTAGACATCGCGATCGCGCTGAATCGCCGCAATCGCCGCAGACTCGCCCATCTCCGTGATGTTGTGTGCGGCGGTATTAAAGTTTTGATCGAACCGGGCGCGATGCTCGCGCAGTTGAGCCAAGCCTCTTTCACGCGCACCAAGCAGCACAAAGAGCGCGGCTGAATCCTGCCGCTCTAAACTCTCCTTCATCTCCTGCGCCGCAAGAACCGAGTCATAATTTTCCGAGATGATGCGCCGCGAAACCTTCCCCATGTCGTGCAAACGCCACGCACTCCACACCGCCAGCGCCACCAGCGCGGCGATGAAGATCCCGTATCCAGTTAGCAGCCTCGCTCTCAGACTCATCCGTCTTTATCCGTGTTATCCGTGGCCCGGTTTTCCTCCGGCACTACTTGAATAGTGGCGTCATGGACCTCGTCCAAAAAGCGATTGATCACCGATCCATGCCACAAAATGTCCCAACGCGAACGCGAAGTTTGACCGAAGATCACATGAGTGATCCCTTCGCGACGCGCAAAATCAATCAGCGCGTCTGCAATGTTGCGCGCCTTCAGCCGCACGATGCGCGCGCCGAGTTGCTGCGCAAACTGAATGTTCTCCTGTAACGCCGCATAGTCCTCGGGCCGGATTCGTCCCATCTCTTCGCGCGGCGTCTCCACGTAAACGGCATACCAGTCAGACGCGAGCCGTCCGGCGATACGCGAACCGGTCCGCAGCAGCTTCTTTGCACTGCCGTGAGAAGCTATCGCCACCATCACTTTCTCGGGAATGACCGCCTGGTCCAATCCCTCCTGCTCGCGATAATCGTGTGCTCGGGTTGCCTGGTCCTGCGCTACCTGCCGCAACGCAAGCTCGCGCAGCGCCGACAAGTTTCCCTTGCGAAAGAAGTTGTTGAGCGACTGCTCGATCTTCTCGACGCCGTAGATTTTTCCCTGGCGCAGTCGCGTCCGCAGCGTGTCGACAGAAACATCGACGTTCACGACTTCATCAGCGCGACGAAAGAAAAAGTCAGGCACAGTCTCGCGCACACGCACGCCGGTCGTGCGAGCGACGACGTCATTCAGTGACTCGATGTGCTGGATGTTGACGGCGGTGATGACCGAGATGTCGTGGTCGAGAAGCTCGAGCACGTCTTCGTAGCGCTTGCGGTTCTTCGAGCCGGGCACGTCTGTATGCGCGAGCTCGTCGACGATCGCTACTTGCGGATCGCGTGCGATGACCGCATCGATATCCATCTCTTCGAGTGTGACGCCGCGATAATCGATCTTGCGCATCGGCACACGCTCAATCCCTTCGGCGAGCGACGCGGTTTCAAAACGCCCGTGAGTTTCAAGGACAGCGATCACGATATCGACGCGCTCGCGTTTCAACAGGTGCGCGTCTTCGAGCATCTGCCAGGTCTTGCCGACGCCCGGCGCAGCGCCGATGTAAACGCGCAGTGTCGGCTTGTCGCCGGTTTTCAGTTTGGCGAGCAGCGCTGAAGGTGATGGCTTTTTAAGTTCAGCGAGCATTATTTCTATTGTCGAGATCGATATTGAGCTCGAGCACGTTTACTCTCGGCTCACCGAGAAATCCGAACTGCCGGCCTTCGGTGTGCGCCGCGACGATCTGGTGCAACTCGTCTTCACTCATGCCACGCTCGCGTGCAACGCGCGGCACTTGAAACTCAGCCGCAGCAGGCGAGATGTGTGGATCGAGTCCCGAACCAGACGTCGTAACAAGATCGATCGGCACGGGCTTGCCGGGATTCTCCGCCTGCAGCTTCTCGACACCGGCTTTTACACGATCGATCAATTTTGGATTGGTTGGGCCAAGGTTCGATCCTCCAGAGCCACTCGCGTCGTAACCATTCGCGCCCGCGGCCGACGGGCGCGAGCGGAAATAACCCGGCGAAGTAAACGGCTGGCCGATTAAGCGCGAACCGATGACTGTGCCTTCAGCGTTGCGAATTAACTGGCCGTTTGCTTTGTCAGGAAAGATGACTTCTGCAAGAACAGTCACCACCAGCGGATAAACGACGCCGAGAATGATCGTGGTCACAATCGTCATTAGGATTGCTGTAATGAAATTCCTCTTCAACGCCTTCTCCTTGAGACTTGTTAGACAGGATTTACAAGATTTTTCAAGATAGACATGTAAATCCTGAAAAATCTTGAAAATCCTGTCTCTAAACCAGTCCCATCATATTAATCACCACATCGATGATTTTGATCCCGATGAACGGCACGACGATCCCGCCGAGACCGTAAATCAGCAGGTTGCGTCGCAACAACGCCGCCGCACTCATCGGTCGATACTTCACGCCCTTCAACGCCAGCGGTATCAACGCGACGATGATCAGCGCATTGAAGATCACGGCCGAGAGAATCGCTGACTGCGGCGTGCGCAATCCCATGATGTTGAGCGCGTTCAGCACCGGAAACGCGCCCGCAAACATCGCCGGAATGATCGCGAAATACTTCGCCACATCGTTCGAGATCGAGAACGTGGTCAACGCGCCGCGCGTCATCAGCAGTTGCTTGCCAATCTCAACGACTTCGATCAGCTTCGTCGGATTGCTGTCGAGATCGACCATGTTGCCGGCTTCTTTCGCTGCCTGCGTGCCCGTGTTCATCGCGACGCCGACATCAGCCTGGGCCAACGCAGGCGCATCGTTGGTGCCGTCGCCTGTCATCGCGACGAGCTTGCCCCCTTCCTGTTCGCGCTTGATGAGCGCCATCTTGTCTTCCGGAGTTGCTTGCGCCAGAAAATCGTCGACACCGGCTTCGTGAGCGATCGTTGCAGCAGTGAGCGGATTGTCACCGGTGATCATGATCGTCTTGATGCCCATCTGCCGCATCTGCTTGAAGCGCTCAGCCATGCCGCCTTTGACGACGTCCTTCAAGTAGATGACGCCGAGCGCGACTCGATCCTCGGCGACGACGAGCGGTGTTCCACCTGCCTTCGAGATGTCAGCAACGATTCCATCGAGCTCGCGCGGCGCCGCCCTGCCATTTCCGTTGAGATACTTCGCGATCGCATCCGCCGCGCCTTTGCGAACTTCGCGACCATCGAAGTCAACGCCGGACATTCGCGTCTGCGCCGTGAACGGAATAAAGCTCGCCTCATGAGGCGCAAGCTCGCGGCCGCGCAGTCCGTACTTCTCTTTCGCGAGGACGACGATCGACCGGCCTTCGGGAGTCTCGTCTGCGAGTGACGACAGTTGCGCCGCTTCGGCAAGCTCTGTCTCATCGACGCCGGGTAATGGAACAAACTGTGTTGCCTGTCGATTGCCCAACGTGATCGTGCCGGTCTTGTCGAGCAGAAGCGTGTTGACGTCTCCGGCGGCTTCGACGGCGCGTCCAGACATCGCGAGCACGTTGTGTTGAATCAGGCGATCCATGCCCGCGATGCCGATCGCAGAGAGCAGTCCGCCAATCGTGGTCGGAATCAAACAGACGAGAAGTGAAACGAGCACGAAGATCGTTTGCCGTGCATTGGAATAGATTGCGAACGGCTGAAGCGTGACCACAGCCAGCAGGAAAATGATCGTGAGACCGGCGAGCAGGATGTTCAGCGCAATCTCGTTCGGTGTCTTTTGTCGCTCAGCGCCTTCGACCAGCGCGATCATGCGGTCGATAAACGTCTCGCCGGGGTTCGAAGTGATGCGAACCTTTATCTGATCGGAAAGGACGCGCGTGCCGCCGGTGACCGCAGAGCGATCTCCACCGGCTTCACGAATTACCGGTGCGCTCTCACCCGTGATGGCCGACTCATCGACAGACGCGACGCCTTCAACGATCTCGCCGTCGCCGGGAATGAACTCGCCCGCGGAAACGATGACTAGATCGCCTTTGCGAAGTTGTGGCGCGGGCACGTCTTCTGTGAGTTTGTCGGAGACGATGCGATGCGCGATCGTTTCTGTTTTCGACTTGCGCAGGTTAGCGGCCTGGGCTTTGCCACGACCTTCCGCCATCGCTTCGGCAAAGTTTGCGAAAAGCACGGTGAACCAGAGCCAGAGTGTTATCTGCAACTCGAAAGCGCCGAAGTTGCGGATGAGTTGGAATGTGGTTAAGACGCTGCCGGCCTCGACGACGAACATCACAGGGTTCTTCATCATCTTCCGTGGATCGAGTTTGGTGAATGCGTCGATGATCGCCCGTGTGATGATTTGCTTGTTCCAGATCATTGGTTTATTGGATAGGATTTACAAGATTCTTCAGGATTGACATGTAAATCCTGTCTAAAACATCAACTCCTCGACGATCGGCCCCAAACTCAACACCGGAAAGAACGTCAGCGCTCCGACAATCACAATCACGCTAACCAGCAATGTCGAGAACAACGGCGTCGTCACTGGAAACGTGCCTAACGACGGCGGCACGATCTTCTTGCGCACTAGACTGCCCGCGATCGCCAGCATCGGAATGATCATCATGAAGCGACCGACGAGCATCGCCATTCCAATGGTCGTGTTGTACCAAAGCGTATTCGCCGAGATACCAGCGAACGCTGATCCGTTATTCCCCGTACCCGAAGTGAACGCGTAGAGCATCTCGCTGAGGCCGTGTGGTCCAGGATTGTTCAATTGCGAGGTGCCGAACGAGGGCGAGACCGCGCTGATGGCAGCCAGGACCAGAATCGTCAACGGAAAGACGAGCACGACAAGCATCGCCATCTTCACGTCGTACGATTCGATCTTCTTGCCGAGATATTCAGGCGTGCGTCCCACCATTAGTCCGGCGATGAAGACTGAAAGGACGATGAAGATCAGAATGCCGTAGAGTCCCGCACCCACTCCGCCAAACACGACTTCACTCAACATGATGTTGACGAGCGGGATCATGCCTCCGAGCGGCGTAAACGAGTCGTGCATCGCGTTGACGGCGCCGCATGATGCGTCAGTAGTGACGGTCGCAAAAAGCGCGCTGTTAGCGATACCAAAGCGCACTTCTTTGCCTTCCATGTTGCCGCTGGTTTGATCTGTCCCGGCTAATAACGGATTGGCTCGCGCTTCACTCGCGTACGCGACGAGCACACCTGCAAGAAAGAGCACAGCCATCGCGGACCACACGGCCCAACCGTGCTTCTGCGATCCGGTCATACGCCCAAGCGTGTACGTCAGTCCGGCGGAGATTGCGAAGATCGAGAAGAGAGAAATCAAGTTTGATAGTGGCGTCGGATTTTCGAATGGATGCGCGCTATTGGCGTTGAAGAAGCCGCCGCCGTTCGTGCCCCATTGCTTGATGAACTCCTGCGACGCGACCGGTCCTTGCGCGATCAACTGGGTCGACGGCGCATCGATCAACTGAGCCGTGTCATACGGTCGCAGGTTTTGGATCACGCCTTGCGATACGAGCACCAACGATCCGACAAGACAAAACGGCAACAACACCCAGAGCGTCGCGCGCGTCAGGTCCACCCAGAAGTTTCCGAGCGTCTGCATCTCCCGACGCGCGATCCCGCGAATGAAAGCGATTGCGAGCGCGATACCAGCCGCGGCGGACACGAAGTTGTGATAAGCGAGCCCGGCCATCTGCGTGAGGTAGCTCATCGTTACTTCAGGCACGTACGACTGCCAGTTGGTGTTCGTCGTAAACGATGACGCGTTATTGAACGCAGAGCCTGTGAACGCGGCGGAGTCAACGCCGGGCAAATGCTGTGGATTGAACGGCAACGCGCCCTGCACTCGTTGCAACAGGTACAGCACGAGCATCGAGACTCCGCTGAACAGCAGCATCGCTATCGCGTACTCGGTCCAGCGCATTTCCTTACCTGAATCAACGCGCGTTAGTTTGTAGATGAGTCTCTCGATTGGTCCGAGGACCGGATCGAGAAACGTACGCTTGCCATTGAACACACGCGACATGTAGAGGCCGAGCGGCTTCGTCACCAGCAGTACCAGCGCGAGAAAGAAAAAGATCTGTAACCAGCCATTCAACGTCATAAAGTTTCAAAACTTCTCCGCACGCAAAAGCGCGTAAGCGAGGTAAATCAGGAGCAGCACAGACACGACGAGGCTCACTCCAGTTTCAACGTTCATCCTCACCTCCTCGCAGCTTTTCGCACGCGTACACATACGCGAGCGCAATCACGAAAAAACCAATAGTCGCTGCTATGAAAACCACGTCCATCATTGCTTTTGCCTCAAAGTCAGAAATCACTGTTGGACTCAACTGTAGGGGTGGCCCTCCGTGGCCACCCGTTCCTGCGGTCAAACGACGGGTGGCCACGGAGGGCCACCCCTACAGTAAAACCACCTCACTCGAAGTTGTAACCAAGCTCGAGCAGGAAGAAGTGATTACCTCCCGACACGTTTTGATTGCCGATTGAATAGCCCGCGTAACCGGTGACTCTTGGACCAGCTTTGAAAATGAGCCCGGGCGTGAAATAGCCGTTGGCGTGTTTGCCGGTGAACCAATCTGCCGCAAACGTGATTTTCCGGTTCAGCGGTTGCTCGAAACCAAACTGGCCGCCAGCACGGTTCGCAGACGCCACCGCATTCTTCGTGAAGTCGTAACCGCCGAAGGTTATCCTCGTGCCGTTCTTAAACGTCTTGCTTGTTTCCGCGTAGAAGTAGTTAGCGGCGTTGTAGGCGCGATTGCGTACCGGAACGAAGAGGTTGTTGCCAAGAACGATGGTCCAACCGTTTTCTCCTTGATACGGTCTCCACTTGATCGTCGGAACGAGCGTCGTTGAGTCGGCGCCGGGTTGGATATTTCCGGTGACGTTCAGTCCGAACTCGATGTTCCTTCCCGCACCGACAACGACACGTGGAACGAACGAAGAAAACTTCGCGACATCCGAGCCGTTTATGGGTTTCAGACTCGCATCGAGCTCTGCGTAAACCTTGCCTCGATCGAGTACATCAGTGGAAGGAACATTGAAAATAGTTTGCTGTGCGTTGACACTCGTGGAAGGTACAAAAAGAATTCCTATGACACTCACCACCCCAACCACGTGAATCGACTTGCTGTTCTTGCGTGACTCACCCAGTTTCTTCTCCTGCACATCCATGAAGTGGGCGCCAAGCATCATGATCGGAATCCCGACGATGAGTAGAACCAGCCCCAGGGTGTGCAGAATTGGATGAACGTGGTCGTCCAGCAACCAGTGCGTGGTAAATGCAAACCCGAGCGCGAGCGCTATCACGGCAACAGCGAAGCACGCACCAGCCGCGATGAATTCCCATATAACCAAATGCTCCGGAACTCTTTCACTCATGCACCCAACTTACGCCGCCACGCGTAAAAAGGGCGTAAAGGGTTTATAAAAAGATCATAAAGAAGAGTGGCCTAAATGGTTTGACCAGGATCGAAGCGGTAGCCGATCCAGGGCTCGGTGAGGATATAGCGGGGACTCGCGGCGTCGGGCTCAATCTTCTTGCGCAAGTTGCCGACAAACACACGCAGATACTCATTCTGTTCGACGTAATTGCCGCCCCAAAGCGCGGCCAGCAGCGTGCGATGCGTCAACACTTTTCCGGAATGCTTGATGAAGTAGACCAGCAGATCAAACTCTTTCGGCGTCAGATGGATCGACTTGCCGCGCACCGTGATCTCACGCGTCTCGAGATCGACGTGGAAATCGCCTGAGTCGAGCGTAGTCTGTGTGGCCTCATTCGAAGCGGGAGATTTGGCGCGACGCAGCGAGGCCCTGACGCGCGCCAGCAACTCATCGATTCCAAATGGCTTCGTCACAAAGTCGTCAGCGCCGAGATCGAGTGCTTCGACTTTCGTCTTCTCCTCGCCTTTGGCTGACAACACGATGATCGGCACTTGCGAGATCGCACGCAAACGCCGGCACAACTCGAGCCCATCGACATTCGGCATCGCCAGATCCGTGATCACGAGATCAGGGTGCCAGTCGTTGAACGCCTCGAAGCCTGCAAGCCCGTCGGCAGCCGCGCGCACGTCGTAACCACGCGACTTCAGTCCCGTCCGCAAAACTCGTGTGAGCTGTGGCTCGTCATCGACTACAAGAATGCGTGCCTGGTTTGTCATTGCGCTTCAATCGTCGCAGCAGTGTACTCCTCGACTACATCATCGTCACCAATCGGCAACGTAAAAAGCACGCGTGTGCCCTTCCCATCGCTACCCGCCTCGATCCAAATCTTTCCGTAGTGCGCTTCCACGATGCCTTTGGCGATCGCGAGGCCCATGCCTGTGCCGGTCGGTTGTCGGCTGCGTACGTCACCGTCACGCGTCGCGCGGAAGAACTTATCAAAAACTCGCTCGCGCAAGTCAGCCGGAATTCCCGGCCCGTTGTCTTCAACTCGCATCTCGATTAGCTCAGCGCCTGAGCGGCGGGCAGTGATGCGAATCGTCGAGCCAACCGGTGAATACTTTGCGGCGTTATCGATGAGCGTATAGACAACTTCGCTGACCGCACGTTCATCGACACGCACGCCCGGCAACTCCTTTTCAACGTCGAGCTCCACACGATGACTATGCGTGATCGGCTCGGCGCGCGACAACGCCGCGGAAATGATTTCTTCAACCGCGCCCCAACGCCTGCGCAGTTGCAGCTCGCCGGCTTCGATTCTCGCAAGCTCGATCAACCCGTTTATGAAACGACTTAAACGATCGCTCTCTTCGTCGATGACCTCCATCATCTCGACTCGCGACTCCGCATCAAGTTTGACCGGCGGCTCTGTATCGCGAACTTCGTCGAGTAGAGTTGTGATCGAAGCTTTGATCGACGTGAGGGGTGTGCGCAGATCGTGTGTCACGGCGTCGAGCAACGCTGATTTCAGTTTTTCACTCTGCCGCAACGCCTCCGCGTGACTCGCACGCTCAAACGCATCGCGCAGCTCAGCGTAGAGACGCTCGATCTCGCGTCTTCCAGCTTCGGCTTCTTCGGCGCGTCGTTTGGCGCTGCCGGAGAGTTGTCCCGCGGTTACAGCAGTAATGAGAAAGGCGAGCAGCGCGATCCAGTTGTCAGTTGCCGCGATCGTGAAAGTGCCTAGCGGCGGGAGGAAAAAGAAGTTGAAACAGAGCATCGCGAGGATCGACGCTGCGAGCGCGGGCAGGCTGCCCCAGCGAGTCGCGATGAACAAAACAGTCAGCAGCAGTGCGAGCGAGACAGTGGCCGCATTGACGTGCGCGCCGACCGTCTTGAGCAGCAGCGTCAACAAACCAATACTCAACGAAGCCGCCACATAACCCGCCCACCTTTGGTCCAACACAGACCGCCGCATGCCGGCTATTGTATGACAGATTCTCGAAAGCGATTAAATTGTTGCTCAAAATCTCGATAATGCTAGTTTCACCTTTTGTAACAAGTCGTCATATTCTTTCGGACATTCTTTAATTAGATTCTCCTTACGCTGATCTAATCGATTAAATATAGCCCAGAGGACAGAACCATAAAGCACTTGAGCTCGGCGAATTGGTTCATGTCCTTCTGCCGTCCTGGCTTTCGTGGTGAGCGACCTGTTGATTTCATTAATGGCTGCATCTGCGATGCTGGTCCAACGCTGCAATTTTTTCATAGGGTTTCTGGCGGCTTTAAGTTTTTTGTCTCGCTGGGCCTCTGTTTCGCCGGCCGATAAGAGTTGCTTATCGAGCGCGCCGTTAAAAGCAGCTACGAACCGGCATAACTGTTCGACTATCTCGTCAAAGGACTGTTTAGTCCAGGGTTTCTCCTGTTTTTTGGCTTCAAGTTTTTCGCGTCGTAATTCTCCTTCAACTCGACTCCATACCGAATTGAAAGGTTTTATTGCATCAATATACGAGAGCGGTTGAGTATCATCATCGGCCCTTGCCACGCGAGTTCTGAACTGTGTTATGAGAATGCTTGGTGCGTCTATGATAGCGTCGGTAAGAAACGAGAAAACAGTTAACTCAACCAGGTCTTCAGGGTTGCTGATGATGATCCGGTGTTTGTCAAACTTCGAGGATAGGCTGGCACGCAATCTGTGGGTCTCCTGCAGTCGCAGAGAGCTGGCGGCGCCCTGATCAGTTCTACCATCAGCCGTGAACTCTTCCCGCGGCTCCGCCGAAATACTAAGCAACACAGCCTTTGAATTGCCAGATAGCTCAATTGGCGCCCAGGAAGAATCTTGACCCTTCCATAACGCTACGACTCGACTCTCGGGCATGCCTGGAGTGCCGCATCGAGCTGCCATACCCAGAGAGGTCAGGGTAAGGACCGCCGAACCAGGATCATCGGCTAACACGCCCACATAACGTGCCGGCCAACGCTGCGGAAGCTGGGGTCCGTCCATCAAGATTGCGATTACAAAATTAGGGCCAACACCACGAATTAATTGCGAAATTGGCTCGAGTTGGGCCAGGTCTTCGCAGATAAGCGGGCAAAGCGTAAGCCAGGTGTTAGGCACTAAAAACGTAAGTTGCCTTGATCCGATATCAATTGCCTCCCACCACTTGGTCCCCGGATCTAAACGGCGACTCAACGAGTACTGTTCTATCTGACTCTTATCTAATTTCCAACGGTGGTGTTTGTCTTGTCCGAGGTTGTACCACTTGGAAGCAAAATAAACGGAGAGCCGGACTTTATTCTCGCCCATGGCGTTACCTTTGGCTCTAATTCCCGTTATTATCATTGGGATCTCGCCCACAGACAGAGACTCTTGCAATGCGCTCTGTAATTCTTCCAGGTTTTCCTCAGTGAGTGCCAACTCAGGAAATACCAACAGGTGTACCTGGCTCACTTCTTTCTTAGCTTCCTGCAAGAGCCCGATTATCTGTTCAGGTTCGAATTTTTCACTCGGTTCAAAATCAAAATAACGAAAGCCCTTTGCTTCACTGGGAGGAACAGGTGCATCTACTGGTCGAAAGTCATCGAGATTCAACTCATATGGTATGGGAACAGCCAGCAGGTTTATGGACTTGTTAGTCTCGCTGGCATCGTTCCAGGGTATGGACCGCCAGAGGACCTTGGCCTCGGTCCGGTGAAATGTAAGATGGTGGGAGAAGGATCTAATCGTCAGGCCCTTTTGAGGGGTTCGCATCTTCGGCAAAACCACGCCGTGATGGGACGGTAATCGCGATAGAGAGCCCGTAACTGCCAGCAGATAATTCGCGAGAAAATATATTGCGCACATTCTGCCTTCATGTGAAGCCGTCATGAGACCGAAGTTAGCGCAGCCTACATCGGCCATAGTGTGTAAATCCAATAAAGCCTCACACGTCTTGAAGTCGACTGTGTTTGGTTTTGCTGAGAGCTTGCTAGCGCTTTCAAATAGAATCTCTTTACAGTTCCTGAGAGCTTCCGGCAATTCTGGTTCGATTCCTGTGAGCCACCGATACCAACCTATGTACACCCTATTGAGCCTCGTGCTTCGTTCTTCTCCTTTGAGGTTACTCAGCAATCGCTTATTGACTTCGTGATGAGGACTTACGGCATATCTATAAACTCCGGTTGCCTGCAAGAGAATCGAAGTAAATGCAAATATGTCGGGCGGCCAATGAAACCAGTCTTCAGGTTCCCAATCCGGCATTAAGCTTTTGGCAAGATCATTAGTTACGATGTAGTTGGGATCCATATCTTCACCTCCAGAGGATTGAGTTGTGAGTAACCATAGTTGCCTTGAACTAGCAGTTCAAATTAGATCACCTTCTCACGGCTTGTTGCCGGTGGCGATAATGAATTGCGCCGGAAATTTCATCTGGCCGGCTGGGAAAAACTCTTTCACTGCCTGTTCGACTTCGACCGAGATCCGGGCTTGCTCGTCCGCAGATAGCGTCGTCAATTTTTCTCGCAACGTATCGGACGTTTGCGAACGCATTGTCCAGAATTGTCGCGGCGAGATAGGCGCTTCGATGTCAAACGTGACCATATCCTCTTCGACGTCGATCGCGCCCGCCTGCTTCATCACGCTCGTGAGCTTGCCTGGCTCCGCGAAACGAAACGCACTCGGCGCGTCGGGATCGGCAACGGGTGATTTCACGTGCTGGTCCATCACGCGCGTCACGAGATAACAGAACGGATTGATGTCGCTTTTCCCCCAGACTGCAAACGCCAGCCTGCCGCCGGGTTTGAGCACTCGCAGCATCTCGTGTATGGCCATATCGGGATCTGCAAATAACATCACGCCAAGCCTGCTGACGACTACGTCAAACGACTCGTCGGGAAACGGCAACGACTCGGCTACAGTCTGCTGAAACTGAATGTTGCCGAGGCCACGCTGTTGCGCCCTGGCGCGAGCCGTTTCAACCATCTGAGTCACGCCGTCAGTAAACGTTACAGATCCTTCTGGCCCAACTGTCTCGGCGATCGTGAGCGAAGGTTCGCCTGCGCCACCGGCGACGTCGAGCACGGTTTGCCCTTGATGAATTCCGGCGCGCTCGATCAACGCACGCGTCAGCGGCACAAACATCTGGTGAATCGTTTCACTGTGTTGGGTCCAGTACTTCGCCGACTCACGCCACGCGTCTAACATGTTTTCGGTCATAGGGTATTATGCTATCGAAATGTTTCCCAACAACAAAATCCGGCGCGTTCTTTTGATCAGCAACTCGACACTCCACGACAGCGGGTATCTCGATCATGCAGAATCCGAGATCCGTAGTTTTCTCGGTGATGCGAAACGAGTGCTGTTCGTGCCGTACGCCCTCTTCGATCGAGATAAGTATGCTGCAAACGCGCGTCAGCGCTTTCAGAAGATGGGATACGAGCTCACGTCGGTCCATACTGCTGAGCATCCCGTTACGGCGGTTAATGAAACGGATGCGGTCTTCATTGGTGGTGGAAATACTTTCCGGTTGTTGAAGGCGCTTTACGAATTCGATCTGATTGAAGCGATTCGTAATCGGGTGTCGAATGGAATGCCGTACATCGGATCGAGCGCCGGTTCGAATGTCGCCACGCCGACTATCAAAACCACGAACGACATGCCGATCGTGCAGCCGCCGTCGTTCAACGCGCTCGGGCTGGTGTCGTTTCAGATCAATCCTCACTATCCCGATCCGGATCCGAATTCAAAGCACATGGGCGAAACGCGCGAAGAGCGGATCGTTCAGTTTCTCGAGGAGAATGACACGCCTGTCGTGGGGTTGAGAGAAGGCGCGATGCTGCGAATTGAGAATGGCGAGACGATCTTGCGCGGATCTACCGGGGCGAGGATCTTTCGGAGAGGAATGGAGGCGGTCGACGTCTTTCCCGGCACCCGCATCAAGTTTAGTTGAGATAGGATTACAGGATTCAACAGATAGCCCTCCTAGCCAGCAATCTCCTCAACCCCTGAAATATTTTTTACAAAATCTCCATAATCGGAGGGAGACCAAAATCCAGGGTCCCTCTTTAAACATCTTCCAAGGAGCATCGTCAATGTCATGCAAAGAACTTGTCCTTTACACCCTAATCACGTTTGCAATTGCCATGACCGCCGGCTGTGGCGGTGAAACTGTCGTCACCAGAGTTGACCTGGAAGCAAAACCCGGTTCCCAGGCAAACGAAGGCGTTTTATTTTCGCTTCCTGAGACTGTCGTTATGGCAGAAGTGCCGTTAACAAAGGTGTCTTCAAGTCCCGGAATATATTCAAACTGGACACCCTTCTTTTACCCGGAACTGACTTCTGACAACTTCACCACTGAGCAGAAAACTGTTTTCAAGGTCGGCCTGGCGACGTTTACCACACGCGGTCAGGCGGATCCCAACAACGTTTATGTCGCTCACATCAAGGCGAAACAGTTTGAGACCAAGGCGCTCCTTCTCGAATTCAACGAAGATGGCATAGTGGCCCGAACGGAAGCATCGTCAAAGGATGACTCAATAGACGTAGTCACTTCCGGAATCAAGACGGTGGCGTCGATTGTAGCTCCGTTGATACGAGGCGGCGCCGGGATACCTTTTAGTGATAACAATTCATTTAAGGGTATCGATAATTTGCCTGATAGGAGCGAAGCTGTCGCACCAGATCTAAACTGTGAGGAAAAACTCGCCAAGGCCCGACAAGCTAGTGAACAAGCGGCAAAAGCCGCTGAGAAAGCTGAAACGTCTGGCAAAACTGCTGATGCCAAAGCCGCCGATACGGCTCGGCAGGCCGCGCAAGCGCTTTACGTTGAATTCGGAGCTTGCACTGAAAAGCGATTTAAGAACCAACTTCAGGAAGACGATCGAGCTTTGTACGAATCTCTCGACGTCGACTACAAACGATTCCTCCGGGAGAATTTCGGTTATCAATTTCTCACGTACCTTGCCAAACGGGAGGTCTCGGAAGGTAGCACCGGTATGCAATTCTTTTTCACCCTAAATAAAAAGCAGCAAGACTTCATCGATAAACAGAAGCACGGTTCGTCACCATGCGAAGTTTGGCCATCAGCTAAGACCATGTGCCTTGCGACCGAGGTGAAACTCGAACTACTAAAAGCTAAGACTGCTTATGACAAAATCCTGGAACTGCGGAAGAAGCGTCAGGATACTCTCTTCCAAAGTACCGGCAACGACGTCAACACCAGTGCTCAATTGGAATTTCGCCTGAAGGAGTTGGACGCCCAGATCAAGAGCCTCGAACAGACCTTTTTCCTCGGCACGTCCTCTGAGACGTCAGGAGCCGCGAAGTTTGAATTTAGACCCGGTGATGGCAGCGCGAAAGAATCCAAGGCGCTCTTCGCGTACTCCCGTGGCGGCAGCAAACCAGGTATCTGCGAAGTCACTAGAGAAGTCCCCGGCGTGTTCAAGGCGTTGGTTCCGGAACAGCTTAAAGGCGACTGTCACACACCAGATTATCTGGTCTCAACTGGCGATCTCCGTGATGGCAAAGTGTTAATCAAGCGGCTAAGAGAACACGCAACGGCGGATCAGGTTTCTTATTACCTATACGATCAGCGGCTCACACGTGGAACAAGAGCCTTGATTGACGTTTCAAGCGATGATGATAAGCCGCAAGTTCGCGCTCAATTGTTGGCAGCGTTGCTGGCCGACCTCAAGACCGTCATAGAAGGCGCAAACATCTATGACGATACCCGGGCGTTTCAATCCGTGGACCTGTCTGGCGCCACGCTGGAGTTGCGAAAGGAGATTGCGAAGCTCGATGCTTTACCAACACTGACGTCGGAGCAAACCGCATCACGGGCGCAGCTTATTATTCGGCTAAATCGTTCTTTGCTGGACGATGCCTATCCTAAAGAACTCTACCGGCAGAGTGCGTGGGCTGCTCACCAGGTGTCCTTGTCGATTGATGAAAAAACGGCCGGGCTTGCAACGAGTGTCGGTGGCCGAAATTTGCGGGAGAACGGAAGGCGAGGATTTCCGTATCGTATTGCCGCGATCACGATGGCAAAGGTGCTCGACGATGAAATTGAAATGGGACGAAGCTCGGTGAGGATTGCGCAGTTTGGGCCAGTGCAATCGTTACCTGCTAACCTGGGCGGGCGACGTTCAAGTTACAAGATCACTTATTACGATTCGACCGGCGCAATCAAGGTCTTTGACATGTCAGCCGACGCGCTTATCCAGAAAAGCAACGTTACTGATCTCACGGATGCTGCGACCACGCTACGGGACTCCGAGGCGAATGGATTGAAACGCGAGACGGAGTTGCTCGAGCTAAAGAAGAAGAAACTTGATGCGGAAAAAGCTTTGAAAGAAGCTGCTAAAGAGGAACCTTCACCGTCTCCTTCACCCGAGCCTTAGCATTAACCATGATGAGAGCGCTCGACCAGAGCGCTCTCATCCCCCATTAATCAGCCAGCCAACCGCCGCGGAAGCCGGCGCGGCGCAAACCGGTTACGATGAACGGACATCGTGGCGCCAGATAAATTCCGTGCGGTAGTTCTCGATCATCATGATGATTGGTCCCTGGTCCAGCCCGTAGTAGCCTTGTGATATCCAACCTTTTCGACCTTGCGAAGTGAACGTGGGGTTATAACTGCATTTGAATCCATACTCACTGGTGATCTCAGGATAGTCTTTATTCAAGCGAAACAGAGACGGCAGGACGATTTCCGGCGCGAACGGCAACGACGCCGCAATTGCCCACGGCGCGAGCGTGCCATCATCCGGCCCATAAGGAATCGAGCGCGCTCTGTAATCGAAGAAGCGCACGCGACGACCGTTGATGCGTTGCTCTGCCGGTCCCGGACCATCGCTCGCCGTGATGCCCCAGCTAAAGCGACCGTAACCGGCAAACTTCTTCGGATTGCGCATCACATAGGCTTGCTGCGCATAGATCGCTCGCCGGCTGTTTTCAAAATAATCAATCGCCTTGCCGCGCATGTAATCATCGCGGATACCACGGAAGTCAATCCACATGTGCGACAGGTGATGGATGAACAATGGGCCAGCGTATACAAACTCCTGCTCGTAGAGTTTTTTCCACTTGTAAGTCCTCGTCCATGCTTTGTAGCTTTCGGCAGGCAGCGGAAAGGTTGGCGAGGCGAGGCCGAGAAAATAAAGAATCAGAGCTTCGCTGTATCCGGACCAACGATACCGGATGAATCCACGTTCCGGGCGCCAGCCGTGTGAGACCGTGAGGGCGCCGTTCTGTGCCCAGTGCCAGTCGGCGCGTTCGTAAAGCGCTTCGGCAAGCTCGCGAAGTTCACGCTCAGCTTTTGTGTCCGCGTCGAAATAGCACGAAGCTGCGAGAGCGCCGGCGAGAAGATACGTGGTATCGATCGTCGAGATTTCACATTTGTTCGCGCGACGTCCGGTCTCCATGTCGAGGAAGTGATAATAGAAACCCTTGTAACCGGTAGCGTCTCGCTGTTTACCCTGTGGAGCGTCGTGAAAGAATCGGAGGGTTGCCAAAGTTCGCTTCACTGCTTCCGAGCGGCTCATGTACTTCCGCTCGACCGCAATCGTATAAGCCGTAAGCGCAAACCCGACAGCGGCGATCGAAGACGGCGAACCGCGACGCGTGCTATCACGCACGAGCCCGTTCTCGGGATTCACTTCGTCAGCGAAGTATTTGAAGGTGTCGCGCTGCAGACGGGCCAGATCATCGTCTGTCAACGACGGTTCTGATGACTCGCCCTTCACAGAACCTGTCGCACCGCGCGACGACCGAGCTCAGCCGTCACTCCATACACAAGATGTGAAGCGAGCGCATAAACATGAGTCGAGACCGGATACTCAGTTGGTCCTTTCGAGAGGCCCAACAACGGCACCGAGATCTCATCAGCGAGTAACCAGAAACCAGCGCCGAACGGTAAGCCGCCCGCAGTAGTTACTTGCGGCGTTACTTCCGCGAGCGCTCCATACAATCCGCCCGAGAGAGTGCCGAAGGCGTAATGAACAGCAGCGCCTGCTGATTCCTTTTCACTCTCCTGCAACTCGTGGTGGAAAACTGTTTTGGATATCGCTTTTGCAGTTTCGACTGTGGCGTCGTCCTGCTCGGCTGTGTCCTGGGCCTGCTCACCTTGCGAACCCTCAGCCGGTTGCATCGACTGTGCGCCGTGCGACTTCTCTGTACCTTCAGCGATGCGAGTCCAGGCGGCTTGAAACTGGTTCATGGTCCATGAAGCTATGAGACCGCCCGCGAGTCCGGCTACCATGCCTTTCAAAAGGTTTGAATCGTTATTGCTCATTTGCCCCTACATCCTTTCACCTCAATCTATCCAGAAGAACTTTCGAGCGACCGAGCTCGGAATGATTTGCAGAGACTGAGCGCCAAGCTGCGAATGCAGCGAGTCCGAGCCCTGCGATCAGTGAGCCGGCGATCAATGGATGCTTTGATGCTTTTGTATAGACACTCGTTTCGGCGACGTGCCCTGGATAATCGCCACGCTCCTCTCCATCTTCGATCGGCGCATACAGACTGTCTTGTCGAGCAGGCGGCTTCGGTCGATCAGACCGCTGCATATTGAACATCGTTGCTTCGATCATTTTGTCTGTCAGACCAGGCGCGACGTGGTTTGCTTCGGCCAGCATCTTGCCGCCGCCACCGACGTACAAGTCGCGTTCAGGATGTTCGGCGCAGTGAAGGATCGCTTCCGCTACGAGATCGGGTGCATACACGGGCGGCGGGTTTTGCGGCTCCACTGGCATAAGGTTCTTTGCGTGACGAGTGTAAGGCGTGTCGATCGTGCTCGGCTTGATCAGTGTAACTGAGATCGGCGCGCCTTCTTCTTCAAGCTCGAGACGAAGAGCGTCGGTGTAGCCTCTGATTGCGTGTTTCGTTGCACAGTACGTGCCCTGGAGCGGAATCGCGACGTCTGAAAGAACACTACCGACATTGAGCAGCGCGCCTCCATTTTTTCTCAGGTGCTCGCAAGCGACCATCGATCCATGAACCACACCCCAGTAATTCGTTTCGAATAATTGACGATGATCTTCGAGTGATTGGTCCAGCACCGGTCCATAGATCGAGACGCCGGCATTGTTGACCCACGTGTCAAAACCACCGAAGCGTCGAATAGCTTCGTCAGCAATCTTCTGCACGTCTTCCAATTTCCCCACGTCACCAACAACATCTATCGCCTCACCACCCTGAAGGTTGATCTCGGCAGTGACGTGCCGCAGCGCTTCTTCATTTCGCGCATTGAGCACTACACGCGCGCCACGTTTCGCACCGAGACGGGCCGTAACAAGCCCGATACCTGACGACGCACCAGTGATGACGATTACCTGATCGGATAATTTTTTAAGCTTGATAGTCATTAAGATTCCCCATGGTTTGAGCGTAGAGGTTTCCTTTGAGCAACTTCATTGCCACGTCGATTTGTTAAGGGATTTAGAAGTTGAATGCGAATGACTGTACGCAACCGGGACAGGAGGTGGACAGGATTACAGGATTTTCAAGATTTACAAGAAAGCAATCTTATAAATCTTGAAAATCCTGTAATCCTGTCTAAAGGTTCTATCTTTCTTCTAACACCGACAGAATATTCCCTGCCGGATCTTTGAACCACGCGATTATTGGACCATGTGGGCCACGCGCGATACCGCGTTCGTCGGTCTTGATGTCGGGCAAGTTATAATGTTCGAGCTTCACGCCTAATCCGTTGAGCTCGTCTACTGCTGCTTCGATGTCGTCCACTCCAAAATTCAGCACAGTGAAAGAGGCCGGGGTATGGTCTGGTTTCGGATATAAGAAAACGACATTGTCCTCAGTATGAAGCTCGAGCCCTTCCGGTGACTCTTTAACTTCGAGCCCGAGTGTTTCGCTGTAAAACTGTTTTGCTTTCTGCAAATCATTCACAGAAAAACTCGAGAACGACTTCGCTTCCTTGAACATGTTTGACGCTTTCTTTCTTCCTGGCGATGTGCCTGCTTTTGCACTCATTACAAAATCCCCCTTCAGTAAATATGTGATGTATTAAACACCAGAGCCACTTATAGGCGTGTCGCAGTTATTCGATTTCGTTATTACTTTTTGATGGCATGCCCCTTTCGCCCACGTTTTACGCGTTAGGGACATGTAGAGGAACTCGAAGGAGGTGTTCCCGACATGCTTAATAACTATTCATACCAGGCGGCGCTGGCCGCGTCGGAGAGCATTCACTGGCGCGTTGAAGACATCATCGGAGGCGAGAAACGCCTAAACTTCACGCAGCGTTTCATGCCCGAGTCGCTGGCGAATACGGAGCCGCTGACGTTTCTTTCCAAAGAGGAGAAACGCATTCTTAATCAGATCAGGGGCAATGCGTACCTCTGTATCTTCGGACTCGTTGAAGAATTCATACTGCCATTCGTACTGGACCATGCTCGTCCACAATTGCGCGGTGACGACTATCGCGTGCGCGCGTTGCTACGATTCGCGAGTGAAGAAGCGAAACACATCCAGCTTTTCAAACGCTTTCGAACGGAATTTGAAGACGGATTTGGCACGCTCTGCAACGTCATTGGGCCACCGGACGCGATTGCAGCCGCGATCCTGGCCCACGATCCACTCGCGATCGCGATCACAACGCTACACATCGAATGGATGGTCCAGAGTCATTACCTCGACAGCATCAAGGACGATCAAGAGCTCGATGCGCAGTTTAAGAGCCTGCTGAAACATCACTGGGTTGAAGAAGTGCAACATGCAAAGCTCGACACGTTGATGGTTGAAGCACTCGCAGCAGATCGTACTGAAGAGCAGATCGTGAGCGGCGTCGAAGAGTATCTGGAGATTGGGGCTTTTCTAGATGGCGGACTGCAGCAGCAAGTCGAGTTTGATCTCACCAGCTTTGAGCTGGCGAGTGGTCGCAGGTTAACCGATACACAGGCCGCAGAGTTTCGGCGCGTGCAAGTGCGAGCGAATCGTTGGACCTATCTCGGCAGCGGTATGACGCACGTGAAAGTGCTCGAAACGCTCGAGTCGTTGACACCGAAGGCCCGGCAAAGAGTTGAGAGCGTCTCCCCGGCGTTCTGCTAAAGCGATCCACAGATTACACAGAATTGATCTGTGTAATCTGTGGATACTGCCTTTTTAGGATTTGGTGGCGCGAATGTGTAACGTCAGAACGACGTTATCGCGGATTAGATTATCAGCGGCGCCTGCGTAGTTGATTCCGAAGTCTTTACGGTTAATGGAAAAACTACTCTCGACAGTCGCTGCCTCGGGCGTAACGTTGATCGTGGCGGGGAACGTGACGGCCTTCGTCACGCCGTGCATCGTCAGGTTGCCGGTTACGGTGTGAGTCGCACCGTTTTCGCCGCCCGGTTTAATCGCGGTCGAGACGAACGACGCTTCCGGAAACTTCGCTACATCAAAGAAGTCAGCCGTCTGCAAATGCTTCGTTAGATCCGGCGTGTCGGTCGTGATCGAATCAGCCTTGATCGTTATATTCACCCGACTGGTTTCCGGATTGCCCGTGTAGTCGATCTGTCCGGAGAAATCTCCAAACGAGCCGTTGTGCTTGCCGGTAACTTTCGATCCGACAAACTCGATCTTCGAATTCTGCGGTGTGATCTGATACTTCTGGCCACCCTGCGCGGACGCGGGCGAGGTCACTTGCGCCGCTTCACCCGTCTTCGCCTTCGTTGCGTCGGCTGCGGGATCGTTGCACGCCGTGAAAATCATTAGCCCCAAGAGAATTGTAATCGCGATACCTCTACGCATCCTGTATTTCCTCCTTCTTAAAATGGACAGTTTAATTGCGACAACCCTGCGATAATATTTGTGAAAGTCTAATGTTTGCCGACACAGGAGAAACGTCGGCACGATAGATCCGCCAGCCACGATCCTCCACGTTCGATCTGCGCATCACGTAGCATCCGGCAAATACGCGCTCGCTGTCATTACGCATCGTGGAGACAACGATTGCCGAAATGTCAGCGTACACACTACCCGCCGCTCCTTCGACGCGAGTGGACGGGTCAACCAGCAAGCGAACTTGATCCGTGTCACCAAAACCGCGCGCAAACTGTTCGTACGACGAAGGCGGCGAATCCCAGAAACGAAAGGCGCTGGGATAGTCACGCGCGTTGATCGCGCTGTAATACGCCGCGAGTGTTCCGACAGGATCATTGCGATCGTCGCGTGGGCCATCCTGGGGTTCCGAAATTGAATTGTTCACAAAATTCAGAACGCTACGGCCGCGGTCTGAGAGGATCGTGAGTCGACCTCTTGTAAGACGAAACCTGTTTGCGGCGCCGAGCGTGGAGAGAAATCTCTGCTCCTGCTCGTTTGCGTTCTGGTCCAGGCACGCGCGTCTGGTGCTGACGAGCCGGCTGAACGAGATATTGTCTCCACGCACCTGATAGGCGCCGCTGAAGGAGTTGCAGCCTGTCGATCCACTCGCTCGGTTGTCTTCTGCAAATCGTAACGTCACCGTCGTTCCTGCGACGGCAGTGGTTTCGGAGCCGGCTGGTCCGAGTGAAATCAGTCGCCATTCGATTCCGGTGAGGACGCGCTGATCTGTCGACATGCTCCTGCCTGTTTGCCCGTAAACCGCCACGGACATAATCAACAGAGCCATAACGAGTCTTTGAGAGCGCATATGCTTACCTCCAATCGGGAACCCGAAAGAATAGAACAAAGCCAATCATTACTGATCTTGCGTTACAATTACGTGCATGTTTTATGACGTTGCTGTTATCGGTGCGGGCGTCTTCGGCGCCTGGAGCGCTTATCAACTCAGGCTTACCGGCGCATCCGTGCTGTTGGTCGACGCTTACGGACCAGGAAATAGTCGCGCCAGCTCAGGCGGCGAGTCGCGGATAATTCGCCTTGGCTATGGACCAGACGACATCTACTCGCGCTCGTCACAACGCTCCTTCACGCTCTGGCAGCAACTCGCCGAAAAGACCGAGCCACTGTTTCAGAAAACGGGCGTGCTCTGGCTTGCTCGCGAACACGACGCCTATTGCGTGGCCACGCTCGCGACCTTGCAACGTCTCAATGCAAACTTTGAACGGCTGGACCAAGATGAACTAATCCGGCGATTTCCGCAACTCGAATTTGGGCCCACGAGGTGGGCGATACTCGAACCGGATTCGGGCGTGCTGATGGCGCGACGCGCCGTGCAGGCGGTGGTGGCGCAGGCGAAGGTGAATGGTGTTGAGTATCTTGAAAAGGCGATCGCCCCACCGGCGCACGGCAACTTAGAATCAGTCCGCACGGTTTCGGGTGAGGAGATCACAGCCGGGCAGTTTGTGTTTGCGTGTGGACCATGGCTACCGAAGCTGTTTCCTGAGCTGCTCAAGGATTTGATCTATGTGACGAGACAGGAAGTGATCTTTCTCGGTGTACCGCCGGGAGACGACAGTTTCAATCGCGGCGTGATGCCGGCGTGGATCGATTTCAACGATCTCGTTTACGGGTTACCGAACGTCGATGGTCGTGGGTTCAAGATCGCGATCGATGCGCATGGAGCGGAATTCGATCCGGATCGTGGAGAGCGAGTGGTTAGTGTTGATGGTTTGAAGGCCGTGCGTGAGTATGTCGCGAAGCGAGTGCCGCGGCTGGCGAACGCGCCGGTGATGGAAACCCGCGTTTGCCAGTACGAGAACACATCAAATGGCGATTTTCTGATCGACAGGCATCCGGCGTTCGAGAATGTTTGGATCGTCGGTGGTGGATCGGGGCACGGATTCAAGCATGGGCCGGTCGTCGGTGAGTACGTGGCGCGGATGATTGCGGGCGAACAGATACTGGAACCTCGGTTTAGTCTTGAAAGCAAACAACGGGTTCAGAATCGAGCGGTATTTTAGACAGGATTTACAAGACTTTTTCAGGATTGACAGGACACACCTGTGAATCCTGAAAAATCCTGTAAATCTTGTGCAACAACTAAGGCTTAGCGGTGGCGTTGTAATCTTCGAGGAGCTTCTGCGCGCGAATACTCGGACTGATCAGCGCGAGCTTCTGCGACCAGTCGTAGCCACTAAAAACTCCCACCACTTCGGCTTCCGAGTTGTAAACCGGACTTCCCGAAAAACCGTCGCGGCTATCGATCTTGACTGACCAGTACTCCTGGTTGCCGAGCATGTAGTTGCCATAAAAACTGCCGTGACTGACGACTTTATCGCCATGAGGCCGCGCAATCAGAAACAGCTTGTCGTCTTTGTTCGGCGCTGTCTGGAACTTCGGAGCTTTGGCTGCTTTCGAGCCGCGGCACATTTCGAGGAGGGCCAGATCCGCTTCCTTGTCGACCTTGATCACTTTCGCCCGACAGCCGTCAACGAAGACCTTTACAGAAAGCTCATCAGTCCCTTTGAACCCCAGCATCACTTTCTTGGTAGTGCTGAGATTGCCGGAGATGACGTGATAGGCGGTCATCACCAAACCATTGCCTACCAGGAAGCCGGTTGCATACCCGTTGGGTCCGACATCGAACAGAACTGAAATCGCCTGTTCCAGCGGGTTTTGCTCCTTCTTCGTGAATTCCAACTCCAGCGACAATGTATACCGCTCCTGTTGCTTGAGCACCCTGTTTTGACTCTTATTGTTGTCGGCTATACAGACAGGGGCAAGCAGAAGAATGGCGGCCATACAGGTAAGGCTGCAAAGCTTACTCGTCATCGTTGACCTCCGTTCAGGTTCTAAATTTTGAACACTTCGTCCGTGTGGGGGAAATAGACGAAGGAAACCAATTGTTTGGGACTAGAAAGAATTGTCCGGGACTAAGACCGAAGCATTTTAGGACTCAGTCTAAGAATAGGCAATGTTTTTAGTGCGCGGAGTTTAAATCGTGAGAATTCAGGCACAGTTCAAACAGATGCGGTCTTTTGCTTTGGCTGGTTGATGCGGGTGTAATCGGGATGGAGGTAGACCAACCGGCCGCCGACGATGGTCGCCACTGCCGCGCCGTGCATCGCGCGATTGTGAAACGGTGTGTTGCGGCTTTTTGACTTCGAGCGACTCACATCGAAGATCCATTCGAGGTTTGGATCCAGCAGCGTCACATCCGCGTGCGCGTTTTGTCTGAGCGATCCGCGATCCGTGAGTCCAAAGATCCGCGCGGGATTCGTCGAACACATCTGCACCACGCGCTCCAGATCGATTAACCCGGCATGTACGAGATCGAACGCAAGCCCGACCGCAGTCTCCAAACCCGTGATCCCAAACGGCGCGTGATCAAACTCGAGCGCCTTGTCATCGAGATGGTGCGGTGCGTGGTCCGTCGCGATGGCGTCGATCGTCCCGTCTTTCATCGCTTCGAGAACGGCGTCGACGTGTTCCCTGCTCCGCAACGGCGGGCTCATCTTCGTGTTTGTGTCGTACTCTGAGACTGCCTCGTCCGTGAGCGTCCAGTGATGCGGCGTCACTTCACAGCTCACATTCAATCCTTCATGCTTTGCTCGTCGCACTGCTTCGAGCGCGCCGCGCGTCGAGACGTGTGCGATGTGAACTTTTGCTTTCGTCAGTTTCGCGAGCACACAATCGCGAACGACATCGACGTCCTCAGCCGCCGCAGGCATGCCGCGCAATCCGAGAATCAGCGACCAGCGTCCTTCATGCATCACGCCACCCGCGCTCAGTGACTGATCCTGGCAATGATCCACGATCGTCAGATCGAAGCCGCGCGCGTATTCCATTGCTCGTCGCATCATCGAGGAGGTGGGCACGGAGCGGCCGTCGTCAGAAACTGCAACGATGCCGGCGTTCTTCATCTCGCCCATCTCTGCGAGCTCTTTGCCCTGGCTGGATTTTGTGACGGCGCCGATCGGAAAAACATTTGCGAGCTGCGCGGCGTGGCCCTGATCGATGATGAAACGCGTGACGGCGGGATTGTCGTTGACGGGATCTGTGTTCGGCATCGCACAGATGCTGGTCCAACCGCCTGCGACTGCCGCCGACGCGCCTGTCGCCACAGTCTCCTTGTACTCCTGACCCGGCTCGCGCAGGTGTGTGTGCATATCGATGAAGCCGGGCGCGACGATCAAACCAGTGGCGTCGATCACGTGCGCCTGTTCGGGAATCGGCTCACCGCGATCGAGCAGACCGGCGATACGGCCGTCTTCAATCAGAAGGCTGCGCCCACCGGTGTTCAAATTCTGAGCGGGATCGATCACATAACCATTTGCAATCAGCAGCTTCATTTTTCCTCTTCGTGGTCAGCGTGACTGCCGCCGGCCAAAAGGTAAAGCACAGCCATGCGCACCGCGACGCCGTTTGTCACCTGGTCGAGTATCAACGAGCGTCCCCCGTCCGCAATCTCGGACGAGATCTCGACGCCGCGATTCATCGGGCCCGGATGCATCACGATCGCGTCGGGCGCGGCGCGTTCGAGATGTCGGGTTTGCAAACCGTAATGAACTGCGTATTCGCGCATCGACGGAAAGAACGCGGCGTCCTGTCGCTCGCGTTGAATACGAAGGATCATGACGACGTCCGCGCCCTCGATCGCATCTTCAAAATGTTTCTCGATGCGCAGGCCGCTGTCGACGAGCTCCGCAAACTCATCCGGCACGAGCGTGCCAGGACCACCGACGCTCACGTGTGCGCCGAGTTTTGTAAGCAGGTAGATATTCGAGCGCGCCACGCGTGAGTGCAGAATGTCGCCGACGATCGCGACTTTCAGACCTTCAATCCGTTCCTTGTGCTCGCGAATCGTGAGCGCGTCGAGCAGCGCCTGTGTCGGGTGCTCGTGACTCCCGTCGCCCGCGTTGATAATCGGCGCGTTAGTCATGCGCGCGAGATGTTGCGGCGCGCCGGCCGACGAATGACGAATCACGATGCAATCGGGCGCCATCGCTTCGAGGTTGCGAGCCGTGTCGAGCAGAGTCTCGCCTTTCGTGACGCTGGAAGTTGAGACACTAATATTAATCGCATCTGCTGACAGGCGCTTCGCGGCGATCTCGAAAGACGTCCTGGTGCGTGTTGACGACTCGAAGAAGAGGTTGATCACCGTGCGGCCGCGCAGCGCCGGCACCTTTTTGATCTCTCGTTTGGAAACTTCGCGAAAACTCTCGGCGGTGTCGAGCAGGTAAGCAATCTCTCCGGCTTCAAGCTCGCGGATGCCAAGCAGGTGGCGGCGATTGAAAGTTGCTTCCATGTTTATCGGCACAAAAAAAGCGGCCCGAGGCCGCTTCGTTAAGCCGTCTCTGACGGCCGCTCGACGATTACCACGCCTTCTTCCTCGTCAAACTCCTGAAGCATCACCTTTATGATCTCGCTCTTCTTAGTCGGGACGAGTTTACCGATGTAGTCCGCCTGGATCGGCAGCTCGCGATGTTCTTTGCCGCGATCGATCAGTACGGCGAGTTGGACGCGACGCGGGCGACCGAAGTCGATCAGTTGATCGAGTGCGGCGCGAATCGTGCGACCAGTGTAAAGCACGTCGTCGATCAGAACGATGTTGCGGTTGTCGATGTCGCCGGGAAGATCCGTGCGATTGACGACTGGTTTGGCTCCGACAGTCGAGAGGTCGTCGCGATAAAGCGTGATGTCGAGTACGCCGACCGGCGGTCGATAGCCTTCGAGATCGGCGATCTTCTGCGCCATGCGCTCGGCGAGTGGAACGCCGCGACGTCTGATTCCGACGAGAAACAGGTCGCCTGCGCCGTGATTCTCTTCGACGATTTCGGACGACAGGCGCGCCAATGCCCTATTGATGCGCGGGCCATCCATGATGCGGGCTTTCTCTACAAAGTCCATGTGCGCGGATACTAGCAAGAAGCGCTCGTTCCCGCAAATTTGTTTGACACGATTTCAGGATTTACATGATTTGCATGATATCCTGTGAATCATGTAAATCCTGTAATCCTGTCTACTGATGGTCTACCGCTCACTGCTGCGCCCCCTTCTGTTCCGTCTCCCTGCCGAGACCGCTCACGAATTGGCTCTTCACTCACTTTCTTTATTACCCGCGAGCTTAATCTCTAAGCGCGTCGATAACCCAGCACTCAGTATCAAACGATTCGGTCTAACATTCTCGAATCCTATTGGTCTCGCGGCGGGTTTCGATAAAAACGGTATCGCGCTACAACCACTGGCGGCGCTCGGTTTTGGTTTCATTGAAGCGGGTACAGTTACGTATCACCCGCAGCCAGGCAATCCACGACCGCGACTCTTTCGACTCTCTGAAGATCAGGCGCTGATTAATCGCGCCGGCTTTAATAACGAAGGCGCGGCGGCGTTCGCGAAGAGAGTCTCAAATCATCGGCCGGACTGCGTGCTCGGCGTCAGCATCGGTAAAAGCAAAATCACGCCGCTTGAAAACGCGACCGAAGATTACCTCGCAAGCTTCGAGCTCGTTTACAACGTCGCAGACTACATTGCCATAAACGTCAGCTCGCCAAACACACCGCAGTTGCGCGAGCTGCAGCAGTCGCGGCAACTCGCGTCATTGCTTTCAGCACTCCAGGCGCGACGGTCGGCGATGCAGAAACACGTTCCCCTGCTCGTGAAACTCTCACCCGATCTCGATCATCGCGACCTTGAGACGATTGTCGAGGTTATCCTTCGCTTGAATATTGACGGCATCATCGCGACTAACACGACCGTCAGTCGCGACAATTTGCGAACAGACGCACAGCGTGTAGCAGCGTGTGGTGAAGGTGGACTGAGTGGCAGACCTTTAAAGGACACGTCTACACGGATGATCGCAACGCTGTATGAACTAACCGGCGGACGCATTCCGTTGATCGGCGTCGGCGGCATCTTTAC
>DASYFE010000214.1:0-45890 GCA_036498585.1 Pyrinomonadaceae bacterium
AACGGTCGCAGCGAGAACCTCCTGGGCCAGATCGTAAAATCGAATCCCGGCAAGCGACTCTACACCGCCACGAAGATCCCACCGAAGAACCTTAAGTGGCCCGCGACTCCTGAATACACTCTCATGGATTCATATCCACCTGATCACGTCGAAGAATACGTTCATCGCAGTCTCGAAAATTCCGGGCTCGAACAGTTTGACTTGATGCAGTTTCACACCTGGAGTGACGACTGGATGCGCGACGATCGCTGGTTCTATCGTCTCGACGATATGCGCAGCCAGAAACTGATCAACGCGATCGGTATCAGTATCAATCGTTGGGAGCCGTGGAATGGCATCCGCGCAGTGCGCAGTGGCCAGATCGATGCAGTGCAGGTGATCTACAACATCTTCGATCAGAACCCGGAAGATGAATTGTTTCCTGCATGTCGTGAGCTGGATGTGGCGGTAATTGCGCGTGTGCCTTTTGATGAAGGCACGTTGACCGGTACGTTGACGAAAGACAGCACGTGGCCTGAAGGCGATTGGCGGAATACTTACTTCGTTCCGGAGAATTTGATTCCGAGTGTTGAGCGAGCAGACGAGGTGAAGAAGTCGCTCGCAGACTGGAACCGCGAGCACTCGACAAACATCACGATGCCCGAGCTCGCGTTGCGTTTCATACTCGGCAATGAGGACGTGAGCACGATCATTCCGGGAATGCGAAAGCTTCGCCACGTTGAATCGAATATCGAGGCGGGCGATCTTGGGCCACTCCCATCGGAGCTACAGGAAAAGATGCGGGGCTTCCGTTGGGTCCGCAAGCCCGCTCCGTGGTCACAGTAATTTTTAGCTCTTCATGTCGAGGGTTTTGACGAGGAAGGCCCAGCGGTCGGCGATCTCCTCGATGATCTTTGCGGTGGGCTTGCCGGCGCCGTGGCCCGCTTTCGTCTCGATACGGATCAGCACCGGAGCGCTGCCTGCCTGCGCGGCCTGAAGAGCCGCGGCAAACTTGAAGCTGTGTCCCGGCCAAACACGATCGTCGTGATCCGCTGTGGTGACGAGCGTCGGCGGGTACGAAGTGCCAGGCTTGATGTTGTGCAGCGGTGAATACGCGTACAACGACTTAAACTCGTCCGCATTGTCAGACGATCCGTAATCCGAAACCCAGGCCCAACCGATCGTGAACTTCTGAAACCGCAGCATGTCCATCACACCAACCGCCGGTAGCGCTGCCCCAAACAGATCCGGTCGTTGCGTCAACGCAGCGCCAACAAGCAAACCACCGTTGCTGCCCCCACCAATCGCGAGCTTCGGTGTCGAGGTGTACTTGTTATCGATCAGCCACTGCGCCGCCCCGATGAAGTCGTCAAACACATTCTGCTTCTTCGACTTCATTCCCTGCTGGTGCCACTCCTCGCCATACTCGCCACCGCCACGCAGGTTCGGCTGCGCGTAAACGCCGCCCATCTCCATCCACACCAGATTACCAACCGAGAACGCCGGCGACATCGAGATATTGAAACCACCGTAGCCGTAGAGATACGTAGGATTGTTGCCGTCGAGCTTCAAGCCTTTCTTGTGCGTGATGAACATCGGCACTTTCGTACCGTCTTTGCTCGTGTAGAAGACCTGCTTCGTCTCGAAATCAGCAGGATTGAAGTCGACCTTCGGCTGACGAAAGACAGTGCTCTTGCCCGTCGTCATGTCGTAACGATAGATCGTGGTCGGCGTTGTGAAACCCGTGAACGAATAGAACGTTTCTTTATCAGTCGCATGACCGCCAAAACCATCCGCGGCGCCGATACCCGGAAACGCGACTTCATTCACGAGCTTGCCGGCCGTGTCGTAAACCTTGACTTGCGTGTATGCGTCCTTCAGGTAGTTAGCTACGAATTTGTTGTTGACGAAGGTAGTCGATTGCAGTGTTTCCTTGCCTTCAGGAACAATGACTTTCCAGTTGTCGCGCGCCGGTTTGCTGACGTTCACCTCGATCACTTTACTGCGCGGCGCTTCCAGATCGGTTTGGAAGAAGAAGCGTGGACCTTCATTGCCGACGAAGTTGTAAGCAGCATCGAAATCGTCGAGCAGCTTCACGACTGCTGAGTCTTTCGCTTTGAGATCTTTGTAGTAGATACGGCTCTTCACGTCCGTGCCCTGGGAGACCGTGATGATCAGGTAATTGCCGTCTTCAGTAACCACGCCGTTGAATAACCAGTCTTTCTGATCGGGACGCTCGTAGACGAGAACGTCTTCAGACTGCGGAGTGCCGAGTTTGTGATAGTAGACTTTTTGAAAGTAATTGGTTCCCTTGAGCGCATCGCTCTTGGGCTCGTCGTAGCGACTGTAAAAGAACCCCTTGCCGTCGCGCGTCCATGAGGCTCCGGAAAACTTCACCCACTTCAAATCATCTGAAAGGTCCTTGCTCGTCTCGACGTCGCGAACTTTCCACTCCTGCCAGTCAGAACCAGACGCTGACAAACTGTAAGCCAGCAGTTTTCCGTCAGGACTGACTTGCAAACCCGAAAGTGCGACTGTTCCATCAGTCGAGAGTGTATTCGGATCGAGCACCTGCTGCGGCTGCGCATCGAGCGAAGTCACCGTGTAAAGCACGGCCTGGTTCTGCAAGCCGCTGTTGCGCGTGTAGAAATAGCGATTGCCTTCCCTGAACGGAATGCCGTACTTCTCATAGTTCCAGAGCCTCGTCAGGCGCTCTTTGATCGGCGTGCGCTGCGGAATCGCCTCGAGAAAACCAAACGAGAGCTTATTCTCAGCCTCGACCCACGCGCGTGTTTCCGCTGAATCAAGATCTTCGAGCCAGCGATACGGGTCGGCGACTTTAACGCCGTGATAATCGTCCGTCTGATCGCTCTTTCGAGCTTCGGGGTAATTGATTGTTTTAATCATCTGCTGCGATATACCTGCCACTAAACACACAATGAGAGCAAAGCGAATGAGTGGGTGAAAAGACATAGCAAACGCTCCCTTTCTAGTTTCGAACCCGACAGTATACAAATAGCCACAAAGAGGCACAAAAAGCCCATCATGGTTTTCTGTTTTGTTCTTTTTGTGCCACTTTGTGGCTAAAAACAGGTTGACAACTCCACACCGCATGCGCGAATCTAAGGCCACGTTGTCGCCCCTCGACGCGTCGTGGCTTTAGTCCTGTAACTCTTCCTGAGATAAACATATGAATACCCCTACCCGTCTCGCCCTATTTGTCGTCGCCGTTCTTTTTGCTGCCGTCGAGATGAAGGCACAGGAGAGTAGTAACGCAGTTCGCCCACGCGTCGTCACCCCTGTTGCGCAGGAAAAACAAGCGCCTCCGCTGCCGAGCGCTCCACAGGCAAGGCCGGCTGATCTCGCACCCACGCTGCCGTCAGTCGAAATGGACGCGCAGAAAAAAGTCTCCGCGCCGATCACGCACCTGACGCCGTCGATCATTCAAGGCCGCATCTCGGAAGCGCAGCGCATGTTCAAGACGCGCCCGAAGCCGACCGCGATGGCTGTCGGACAGATCGATTTCGTCACGATCGCGGCGCTCGATCGCGATACCGCGCGCACGCACTTCATCACTGTCTTGAAGAAGACTTTTCTGACCAAGGGCTCTGTGATCAATACGACGACGTCTGAGGGGGCAAGCGTTACGGTTAACATCGTCCGCGCGAACGGCGTCAACACCGCGATGACGATCTTCACGCCGGACGGCAAATCACTCACGCCGCTCACGATCGAGTATCCGATCGAGCGTGGCGGAAAGTTTCTCGAAACCGCTTATTACACTTCGGCGCATCCGGCGCTGCTTTCACCGGATCTCGTGCGCTCAGGACAAGGTTACGTACGCAACATGCTCGATCTCGCTGCGAAGCGTTTGCGCGACAAGGGTGTAGCGATCTCGCCGATGCTCGTCGACGTGGCTGAGCGTTTGTGTGTTGTCGAACATGTGGATCACCAGCGCTTCCGCGAAGAGAACCGGATCGCGCTTTACGATGAGATCTATTCGTTGTTTGCGCTCAACCAGATCGACACGTATCGCTTTTCAGTGAGCACGGCGGGAGCGGGTGGCATGGTGCAGATGATTCCGTGGGCTTACAACCTCGAGCGCGAGCGTCATCCAGGTGTTGGTCTCATTCCTGATTTCGTGACGGGAATGCGCAATCACAACAACGCGCTTCAGGTAATGCTGCTCTACATGCAGGACACGTGGAACGAGATGACGGCCAACGATGAAGTGAAGTACGCACTCAACGCGAAGGTTGCGACGCCGAGTGAGTTGCTCGCCGCGGGTTACAACTCAAACGCAGCCAAGCTGCCGGGTTATTTGAAGCGTGGTGGTGATAATTGGCGCGTATTGATCCCGCGCGAGACGCAAATGTACTTGCAGATCTACAAGTCCTTCGAAAGCCTCGTGCCCATGCAGACGCGAGCTAATTAGCCGCAAAAAGGCACAAAGACACAAACAAAGACCTTGTTCAGTTGGTTAATACTGATCGAGAGTCTGCGTACTGCAGTTTATAAAGCTTCCAGTAAAGACCCCGCTCAGCCAGTAATTCCTGGTGCGTTCCCTGCTCGCGAATCTCACCGTGATGCATGACGATGATCCGGTCTGCGTTTTGAACTGTGGAGAGCCTGTGTGCGACCACGATCGACGTACGGTCACGCATCACGCGTTCAATCGCGCGTTGAATTAGCTGCTCGGTTTCAGTATCGATCGAGCTGGTCGCTTCGTCGAGGATCAGAATCGCCGGATCAAACGCGAGCGCACGCGCGAACGAGATCAACTGCTTCTGCCCAACCGATAACCCCGCGCCACGCTCACGCACTTCAGCCTCGTATTCACCCTTCAATCGACGAATAAACGTGTCGGCATGAACTTCCTGCGCGGCCCAGCGCACGCGATCCTCGTTGATGTCTTCGCGTCCGAGTCGAATGTTGCCTTCAATCGAACCACTGAACAGAAACACTTCCTGAAGCACGACCGCAAAATTCTTCCGCAGCGCCCTCAAATCCCAATCACGCAGATCAACACCATCGAGCAGAATCCGTCCACGCTGTATGTCGTAGAAGCGCATCAACAAGTTTGTGATCGTCGTCTTGCCTGAGCCGGTGTGACCAACGAGTGCGATCGACTGCCCCGGCTCGACTGTGAACGACACGTCCTTCAACACCCAGTCGTCATCCTTGTAAGCAAACCAAACGTTCTGAAACTCGATGCGTCCGCGCGCGCGCTCGGATTTGAGCGCCTTCTCCGGCGACAACACTGCAATCGGCTGGTCGAGTGTCTTGAAAATGCGATGCGACGCGACGACCGCGGCTTGCAGCACGTTGTACTTGTCAGAGATGTCGCGAATCGGCTGAAACAACTGCTGCGAGTACTGGATGAACGCGACGAGCGCGCCGAGTGTGAGCACCGTGTGGCCCGGCGTGTTTTGCATCACGCGATAACCGCCGTACCAGATGATGAGGGCAATGCCGATCGCACCGATCAGATCGACAAGCGGAAAGAAGACTGCGTAATAAAAGATCGTGTCGATGTTCGCTTTTCGATAGTCCTCGTTGATGTGGTCAAACTTGCTGAACGACTTCGTTTCAGCGTTGAAGATCTGGACCGTCTGCGCGCCGGCAAAGTGTTCCTGCAAGAAGGCGTTGATGCGGGCGATGCGCGTGCGGACAAGGTCGTAACCCTTGCGCGCGCCGCGTCGAAACCACGTCGTCGCTGCTAACAGCAGCGGCACCGTCAACAAACTGATGAGCGTGAGCCTTGGATCCGTCCACGCCATCACGGTAATGATCGCGGCGATCATCACGAGATCGCCGAGCAGATCGGTGACACCGTCGGTGAATAGCTGGTTGAGAGAATCGACGTCTGTAGTAAGCCGCGTCATGATGCGGCCGACGGGATTGCGATCGTAATACGCGACTTCCTGGTTCTGGAGTTTGCCGTAGAGTTCCTTCCGGATATCGAACATCACGTACTGCCCGATCGACTCGACGAGCATCGACTGAAAATAAGAGAAGACCAGACGCAAGACCTGCGACAGCAGATACAAACCGACGAACAGCGTCAGCCCATCAATCCTGCGCGGCAGGATGTACCAATCAATCGCGTACTGTGTGAATTTCGGCTGCAAAACTCCGAGCAGGTTCAGCACGAGGGTGAGCGCGAGCGCAGCCCACAGGAGACGCATGTAAGGCTTGAGATAACGCAGCAGCCGTCGCGCCACCTGAAGATCGTAAGTCTTCCCGATCGCCTCTTCCTCGTGATATTGCTTTACCGCAGTAGACATCTGTTTTGTTTCGCCACGGGCGGCCACGGAGGGCCGCCCCTACAGTTGTTGCTCACCGAACGCGCTCCATGAAGTGACGTGATGGACTACAACTGTAGGGGTGGCCCTCCGTGGCCACCCGTTGTTGCCTCAAGTCGCCGCCAATTCCTCTTCGAGTAACTGTCGCTCGTACAAATCCGCATACTCACCACCGAGCGTCAACAACTCCTCGTGCGTGCCCTGCTCGATGATGCGGCCTTCGTCAAGCACGCAGATCATGTCGGCTTCGCGGACGGTCGAAATGCGATGCGAGATGATCACGCTCGTGCGGTCGCGCATCACGCCGCGAAGCTGGCCGAGAATCTTCTCTTCCGTGTACGTGTCGACTGACGACAACGCATCGTCAAGAATTAGTATCTTCGGCTCACGCAAGACCGCGCGCGCAATCGCGGTGCGTTGCTTCTGTCCGCCCGATAACGTGATACCTCGCTCACCGACAAGCGCCTCAAATCGATCCGGAAAACTCGCAATATCGTCCGACAACCCCGCGATCTCCGCCGCCCACTCAACGTCCGCCATCTCCGCCTTCTCGACACCGAACGCGATGTTTCCCTTCACCGAATCGCTGAACAGAAACGTCTCCTGCGGTACGTAACCAATGCTCTCGCGCAGTTGCGCGAGGGGATAATCGCGAATGTCGACACCATCGATGAACACTGTGGACGGCGGCGCCTCGATCAAACGCGGGATCAGATTCGCGATCGTCGACTTCCCACTTCCCGTGCGTCCAACAAAAGCCACCGTGTGACCTTCGGGAATCGTGAGCGTCAAGTCCTTCAACACAGGCTCGTCATTCGGATGGTAGCGAAACGTTAGATCGCGAAGCTCGATCTTGCCCCTGATCGGCGGTTGCTCGACCGTGCCGGGCCGGTCGGCGATCGAAGGCTCGATCCGCAGGATCGCATTGAGTCGTTTCAAACTCGCCGTGCCGCGTTGATAGAGATTCACAACGTATCCGAGCGCGATCAGCGGCCAGATCAATCGCGTGAGATACAGATTGAACATCGTGAACTGACCCACCGTGATCTCACCACGCACAGCGAGCGGCACACCCGCCCAGATGATCAGCACGTAGCCAAGCCCGATCAGAAACGTCATCAACGGCCGCATCAACGCCTCGACTTTTACGAGCCCGAGGTTGCGTTCTGCATACTGCCAGTTGAGCGTGTTGAAGGCCGCCATCTCGGCGTCTTCCTGCGCATACGCACGCACCACACGTACGCCGCTGAAGTTTTCCTGCGCGCGCGCGGTGATCTGTCCGAAGAAGTCCTGGATCTTTTCGAAGCGTGTGTGGACCTGCTGTCCGAAGAACTTCACCGTCAACGAAACAAGCGGCATCGTCACGAAGAGCAACAGCGTCAGCCACCAGTTGAGCATGAACATCAGCGGCAACACGAGCACGACGACAAACACAGTCTGCAACGTGTACATGATCATCGGTCCGGCGAGTTGTCTCACTGCCGACATATCGTTTGTGGCGCGCGCCATCAGATCGCCGGTGCGATGTTCGTGGAAGAATGAGAGCGGCTGATCGACGAGGTGATTATAGAAGTCCTTGCGCATGTCGTACTCGACGTTGCGCGACATGCCGATCAGAATCCGGCGTTGCAGGAACAGAAAGAGACCGCTGATCAAACTCGCGGCCAGCACCTTGGCGGCCGAGATCGTCAGTTTTGACCAGGAAACTTCCGTCCAATTTGCGTCAACAGCCTGGCCGACGATGAGTGGAATGAACAGGCCGGCAACAACACTGGCGAGAATGCAGGCGATACCGAGGGTGAGTTGAGCTTTGTACTTTCGAAAATACAGCGCAAACTTCTTTAGATCTTCCACGTGAGGATAATACTTTATCTACGTCAATACACGTAAATATGTACTGATTGCAGTCGCTGCGAGCTTCCCCTCGGCGTCGAAAAGCTCGGCAGAAACTGTGACTATTCTTCGACCCGCACGCACGACTCGCGCTGACGCTTTCGCCGAACCTTCAGGGACCGGTCGCAGGTAATGGATCGTGAGATCGACGGTCACCGTGTGCTCGTTTTCCTCGAGCAGAGCCATGATCGCGATCGCCATCGCTGAGTCGATGAGAGTAGCGATGACGCCGCCGTGCGCGATCGCGTTATTGCGCATGTGCTCGTGCCTGAGCTTCATCGAGAGCACGGCGTGGCCGGGCGCGACTGAGTCGACTTCGATGCCAAGCAGCTTGGCAAATGGAACATGATCGAGCGTCATGAACGATAACTCTCGCCGGGGTTCGTGGGCTCAACGATGACGGCCGTGCCGTAAGCGAGCACTTCCGTCACGCCCTGCGAGAGCTCGGTCGTGTCGTAGCGGGCGCCGATGATTGCGTTGGCGCCAATCTCAGTTGCGTGTTGGATCATGATGTCGAAAGCGTCGTTGCGCGTTTGTTCGCAGAGTGTGGTCCAGACGGTGATGTTGCCGCCGACGAGCGTCTGGAGCCCCGCGCCGATCGTGGCGAAGACGTTTCGCGAACGCACGACGATGCCGCGGACGACGCCGAGGTTTTGCACGACGTGAAAGTTCGGCAGCTCGAAAGCGGTGGTCACCATCTGATGCGACACGGAATAACGCGGCGGGCTGACAGCGTACGGAACGCGTTGTTGCATTGAGTCTGACATCGCTTATCTCCTGTAGAGACTTGCATTTTTAGATCTGGTTTTTGGGATGAACAGGAATTTCTCGAGGTCGCAGCGACCGTTTTTGTCGAATACGACGCCTTCCTGTTCGAGCATGCGTTGTTGTTTGTCGAATGGCAGAACGATTCTGCCGGTCGAGGTTTTACCTTGAGCGTTGAGCACGCGATGCCACGGCGTGCCTTCGGGCGACGAGTGCATGCAGAAACCGACGGTGCGCGGTGTGTAGCCATCGCCGAGTAGTTCAGCGATCTGGCCATAAGTCATCACACGGCCTGAAGGAATGCGACGCACGATTGCATAAACACGCTCGCGATATTTTGGGTCTGCTTCTTTCATGCTTTTCTCTGCGTAACCTCTGCGTTCTCTGCGTCTCTGCGGTTTAATGATGAGCGTTTACCGCAGAGGCGCAGAGGTTACGCAGAGATCAATCAATCGTTCGCAGAACAACTCGCGCCGGGGCGCCGTCGCCTTTGCTGTTTCTTAAACGCAAGGGCAGGCAGATCAGTTCATAGTTGCCTGCCTGAATATCAATCAGGTTCAGGCCTTCGAGAATCACGACGCCGTACGACAGCAATGCGAGATGTGTCTCGTGGTTGGGCGAGTCATACTTTTCTATCGATAAGTAATCGATGCCGACGAGTTTTACTCCTCGCTCGACGAGTCGCTGCGCCGCGTTCAGATCGAGATAGGTGAAGTCGGTATGAAACTCGGGCTCGCTTTCGCTCCAGAACGCGGAGTTGCGAGTTTTGAAGAGTACGCGGGTTGTATTCGGAGCGCAGTTTGTGAGAACAAACTCTTCATTGATGGCGTGCAAATCGTCAGGCACTTCGATCACTTGCACTGCGCCGATCAGCACGTCGAGCGGCAATGATTCGATCATCGCGGCGCCATCGATGAAATGCGCGGGCGCGTCGACGTGCGTACCGGTGTGCGCGCCGAAGTTGAGCATCGAAACGTTGGCGCTGTCGCCCGACGACAGGCTGCGCCAGACGGTAAGCTGCACGCTTGGATCACCGGGCCAGGTTGGCAATTCGTTGCTGATGGGAACGGTTACGTCGTAAATAGGCATCGGCGAATAGTATGTCAATTTGATCCGGCAGTTCAATCGCATATACTTGCGCCTGCATGAACGCGCCCTTTCGACTCGCCGCTTCGAGCTACTTAAATTCAGCACCTTTAATCTGGAGCTTTTTACACGGACCACACGAAGGCACGGTGGAGTTTGTGGAGGCGGTGCCCGCGCGCTGCGCGCAACTGCTATCTCAAGGTGAAGTAAACGGCGCGCTCGTGCCGGTGATTGAGTATCAACGCATTGACGGCGGCGCGCTCGTGCCGAACGTGTGTGTCGGCTCGCAGAAGGAAGTATTGAGCGTCGTGCTCGTGTCGAAGAACAAGCGACTCGAGAATATTCAAAGCATCGCGCTCGACGAGTCGTCTCGCACTTCGGCGACGCTCGTGAAAGTGATCTTCCGTGAGTTTCTCGAGCGCGAGCCGGAATGGACCACGCGCGCGCCGAATCTTGAAGAGATGTTGGAGAAGAACGATGCGGCGCTGATCATCGGCGATCCGGGCATGGCGTTTCCGAGACGGGGACTTAACGTTTGGGACATGGCGAGTCTCTGGAAAGAACACACCGGACTCGGGTTTGTCTTTGCGATGTGGATGGTGCGCGACGAGGCCGTCTCACGCGCGCGTGAAGTCGACTTCGCGGGTGCGCGTGATGAAGGCGTCGCGCATATCGAAGAGATCGTGCAGTCGTATCAGGATAAAATTCCGATGCGTGTCGAGGAGCTGCGAAACTACTTGACTGAGAACATCGTTTTCAGAGTAGATGAGTCGATGGAACGCGGACTGCGCCTCTATTTTGAACTGGCTTATAAACATGGATTGATCGAACGCGTGAAGCCACTGAGATTTGTTTAAGATCATGTCGAACATTCAACCAATTCTCGATCGCGTGCTGGCGGGTGAGCGCATGAGCGTCGCGGAATGCACGCAGCTCCTCGAATCGCACGACATCGCGCGGATGGGCGCCGCCGCCGACGAGATACGCGCGCGCCGCCATCCGGATAACATCGTCACTTACATCATCGATCGCAACATCAATTACACGAACGTCTGCAACGTCGTCTGCACGTTCTGCGCGTTTTATCGGCGACCGGGCGCGCCCGACACTTACGTCCGCACCTTCGACGAGATCTGTCAGAAGATTGACGAGACGATCGCGCTCGGCGGCACGGGCGTATTGATGCAGGGCGGTCTCCATCCTGACTTCGGCATCGAATGGTACGAAGACCTGCTGCGCTCGCTGCGGGCGAAATATCCGGGATTTCAGTTGCACTGTTTCTCGCCGCCTGAGATCCACAACATCCACCTGATCTCGAAACTCGACTACGAAAAGCTCATGGCGCGATTGAAAGACGCCGGACTCTACAGTCTGCCCGGCGGCGGCGCTGAGATCCTCGATGATGAAGTGCGCAAGCGAGTCTCGACGAAATGTACGACTGACGAGTGGCTCGACGTGATGCGCGCGGTCCATCGCGTTGGACTCAGATCGACGGCGACGATGATGTTTGGAATCGGAGACAAGATCGAGCATCGCGTCAGGCACTTGCAGCGCATCCGCGATGTTCAGGACGAGACGGGCGGATTTACCGCATTCATTCCGTGGACGTTTCAGCGTGAAAACACGGCGCTTGGACGCAGGATTAAAGACGAACCGACGGGCGTGGATTATTTGAAGATGCTGGCGGTGTCGCGGCTGTTCTTCGACAATGTGGAAAACTTTCAATCGTCGTGGTTGACGCAGGGTTTACGACTCGGGCAGGTTGCGTTGCGTTTTGGCGCGAACGACATGGGCTCGATCATGATCGAGGAGAACGTCGTCTCAGCCGCCGGCGCTCACAACTGCGCTGATGAGACGATGCTCCAGTTCCTGATCCGTGAGGCCGGATTCGTTCCCCAACAGCGGGACATTCTCTACAAACACGTAAATAAAAAGCCATCCACAGATTACACAGATTCTGTTATACAGTCTGTGTAATCTGTGGACACGTTTTTAGGTTACCGCGAAGTCGTACTGCTCCTGATGTATCGTCTCGTCGCTCGTGATGTCGATTGGTCCAAGATAGTCTTCAATCTCGATCATCACGTCGCGCTCGCTCGTGCGTAGCGCCTTCGCCACATCAGGATTGATTCGCAGCGTGACCTGCTTGTTGTCCTTGTCGCCGTTGATTCCCTTCGCCAACCTGCGCGCTTCCTCGAGCAGCTCGTAACAGATCGTCTGCGGCGACTTAATGAGTCCGGCGCCCTGGCAGTTCGGACACGGCGAACACAGCGTCCGCTCCAGCGACTGCTTCACACGCTTGCGCGTCATGATCACGAGTCCGAAGTCGTTGAACGAAAGCACCTTCGTCGGCGACTTGTCGTTTCGCAAAGCATCCTGAAGCGCCTGCATTACTTTCTGCCGATTCCGGCGCTCTTCCATGTCGATCAAATCGAGCACGATGATGCCGCCGAGATCGCGTAAACGAATCTGCCGCACAATCTCGTCAACAGCCTCGAGGTTCGTGCGCGTGATCGTGTCTTCGAGTCGACCACTGCCACGACCAACAAACTTACCCGTGTTCACATCGATCGCGACGAGCGCCTCAGTTTGATTGATCACGAGATACCCGCCGGACTTCAGCCAAACACGCGGCTTGATCGCTTTGTCGATCTCAGCCTGCACGCCATAGGCTTCGAGTATCGGCTGGTCCTTCGTGTAAAGCTTGACGCGCTTCACCAAACGCGGCTGAATGCGATTGATAAACTCGACGATCGCCTGGTACTCCTCCTCCGAATCAACCCGAATCGATTCAAAGTCGTCTGACAACTGATCGCGCAGCAGCCTCTGGACCAGATCCAGATCCTTATGGACCAGGGACGGCGCTTTCGACTTCTCGGCAGCAGCACGAATATCGAGCCACGTGCGAACGAGGTAACGAACGTCTTCCCGCAGCTCTTTCTCGCTGATGCCCACACCCGCAGTGCGTACGATAAATCCGCCCGAGGGAATATCTTCTTCAGCGCGGAGCGTCTGAATCAATTTACGCAAACGATGACGCTCGTTGTCTGACTCGATCTTGCGCGAGACACCGACGTGTTCGACAGTCGGCATGTAAACGAGGAAACGTCCGGGCAAAGCGATGTGCGACGTGATGCGCGCGCCTTTCTTTGCAATCGGCTCTTTCGCGATCTGAACGAGTATCTCCTGACCTTCGCTCAGCAGATCCGTGATCGCGGGCTGGTGTCGCTCGCGTCGCGACTGGTTACCGCGATATCCACGCTGTTCGCGTTTTTCGCCCCTGTCACGCCCGCGTGGTTGACGCGGGCTCGGCTCTGGCGCAGGAGGGGGAGGAGGAGCAGCAGCTACGATCTCTTCCGGCTCTGTGAACTGTACCGACTCGGGCTCATCGTCTTCACCGTTCGACTGCTTATCTACTTGGTCCGTCTCTGCGGCGGACGCAGATGGCGGTTTGCCCTTTCCGGTACGACGACGTCTGCGACCACCACGGCGTGTGGCAAACTCACCACGCGACTGGTTCTCGGTGACGCGTGCTTCGGAGTCGCCGTAAGTCATCGTTTCGCCGCCCTCTTCACTCTCCGTGCTTGCGGCTCGTTTCTTTGAGCTCTTCTTGCTCGATGCTTTTTTCTTCGACGAAGTCTTGGTCGCCGCAGCTTTCGAGGGGCGCTTTTTACCGCCAGCCGCAGGCTTGCGCGATCGTTTCGATGGCTTCTCTGCTATACCATCCAGCGCTATAGCTTCTTCTTCATCGTCGCTGATGCGTTGAAAACCGACGCTGGGCATAGTCTCTGGGCCAAGATCGTCGATGAAACTCGAGACGTGGGCTTCCTGTGGTCTACTTCCCTCGCGAATCGGCTCAGCCTCGGCTTCGTCGTCGGCAACCCGTTCAAACGAATCGCTACCGAATCCGCCCGTGAGTATCGAACCCACTTCGGCGGTGCGGAAGTCGTCTTCCATGTTGAACTCGACTGCGTGAATTTGATCGAAGAGGCGTTCCTGGAGACGTGCGTCTTTGAACATCTCGCCGTTGAGCGCGGTCTCTTCCTCGTCGACGATTCGCTCGATCGATGGATCGCCCGCGACAAATGGTGTATCCGGAACTTCGAAACGCGGAGCTTGCGGTGGAGTCGTAGGTGCGGCTTCGTCGCCTTTCTCCCAACGGCGTCCACGTCGACCGCGACGGCCGCGTCGGCCACGGTCTTTGTCCTGTGATTCCGAGACTTCTTCGGCGGGGACTGCCGCGGCAGGTTCGTGCAACGCGGCAGGTTCGTGCAATAACGGCTCGGCGCGTTCCTGAGTTGCTTCGATTCGTTGTTCGCGTTCGACGCGGTTGAGCGCCACTTCCTCGGCGGCTGCGTGTTCCGCGTCGGGCGTGCCCTTCTTCGACTTGTCGATGACGATTCGTTCGAACTCTTCTTCTTCGTCGAAGAAATCAGAAACGTAAAGGAAGGCGTCGCGTTCGAGGCCGATGTCGACGAAAGCGGACTGCATGCCGGGTAGAACCCGCATTACGCGTCCTTTGTAAATGTTACCGACGATGCCCTGGTGTTGTTCTCCACGTTCTATGTAGAACTCAGAGACCTTGTCGTCTTCAATGATCGCAATTTTCTTCTCGCGTCCGTTGACGCTCACAATTAGTTGTTTTGCCATTACCAGCCTTCTTCAAGAGTTGAGGCACAGGGCTACGCCTGCAAGCCGTTGGGCGAGGCGTCGCTGTGCAAGGATTAATGTGGGTATTTGTGGGATGGCGCCTGGAATAGTGGCGCATAATTCTCTTTCAAATACAGAAACTTGTAGTCGCCGGCGCTAATCTATTAACAGGGAGCAAGTTCATTGTGCTCGGAACCTGTCTGGACTGACGGGCGGGCGAACTCAGCGGAGTATAGCCACAAAGCGCCACAAAACGCAAAAACAAAGCATTACTGTTTCTTGGGGTTGTATTTCGGTAGCGACTCGACGAGGAAGTCGAATCCGAGCCAGAGGCTCCAACTGTGATGGTAAAAAGCGACAGGAAAAACCAGCGCCATCACGAACAGGAGCACGAGGACGTTCTCGTAATCCGCGCCGACAATCAGCAGGAAAAAGAAGCAGACGACCAGGATCACGAGCTCGGTGGTCACGACGTTCGCGAGTATCGCGCCCACGAAAAACCCGTCTTCACGCTTGAAAAGCGCCATGCAGGTAGGGCAATGATGGCGGATGTGGAAGGGCTGCGTGACGATCCGCGACGCGCCACAGGCGGGGCACCGCAGCTTCAAACACCGGCCCAGCACCGTCTTGATCTGTTCAAAATCTACTTTCAAGGTTTGCACACATCTTACGTGAGGCTGGACCAAACCGGAAGGCTGTGGGCGGCAATTTTCTATGAGGAAATTTGCCGTATTGACATTTCTGGTTAACGGGTATAAAAGGCGCCTGTTCATGGTGTAGTTCTAATGCCTTGCATCCATTAGAACCAACACCTCTCACGTTGACGAGAGTCCTACTCTATAAGGGGTCTCACTCCGCCAGCATCACCCTAAAACAGCTAACGAGGAGTGCGTCGTGCGGCCTCCATTTATCGTCAGACATTTGCTGAAAAGAAACGCCGCTTTTCCTGGTTGGAGTGTCAAAGGAGCAGAGACGTTCTGGATATCACTGTTCACCGCTTGTCGAACTGATTAAAAAATTAGCTCCGGTGCTGCTTACAGGGCAGCGCCGGAGCTTTCTTGACAATGCAACCTCTGCCGCACTTCTGCGTAGAGGGATGCGTCGCCAGGCAGCACGCATCTTAGCGCAGAGTGCGGCGGTAGCTCAACCCGATATGGAGCTATGCTCGCGATGCGCGCACTCCACACTTATTCCCATCTTCTTGTCCGGATTCGTTGTCACTTTTCGACGCCGGTAAGGCTCCGCCCCTTTATCGATAACACAATCGAGCGGCACAAGCCGATCCGTTTGATTTGCGGCTTGTAAGGTTGCTCTCAACAGAAATGGTAATGAAAGGAGAAACCCGACAATGTTAAAGGTAAATTTAATCCGAAGGCTAATTGGCGCCTTCGTGATCACAATCGCGCTTGGAGTTGGTCATGCCGCATCGGCTGACCCCATACTTCCTGGATTCGACCTCTTCGGTACGCAACCAGGTACGTTTGCGACTATTCCGAACGTAGGCACGGTGTTGTTCATGGGAGGCCAACCCTTAATTCCTGGAACGAATGTAGACACAATCGTTGAGCGACTTCAGGGCATCGATCCCTTTCCTGTAGGTGGCTCGGGTACGATTCAAATTATCTTGCGGGAGCTTTCTCTGCAAAGCATCGCACCCGTGAATATCAACGGAACCTTATTCAACATTTTTGCCACGGCTGACCCAAATCAGACTACGGGAACTATGACGGTCTTTCACAGTGCCGTTAATGGGGGAATATTCTCTTCCATATTACCGGTTAACGCATTACTGACCTTCACGCCCGTTGGGGGAGGAATGTCCTTCACTATGAATTTTCAAACGACGTTAATGGCTGATTGCGTATGGTCACATACGCCGCCACCAAACTATCCAGTGGGTTCGCGTCCGTCTGGAGGTTTCTATCCAGTCGTCGGACAGTGCGTTGAGAAAGCACCTGAGCATGCGCATGTCGTTGCGCCGGCAGTCCCGGAACCGACCACCCTGCTTCTTCTCGGCTCTGGACTAACCGGGATAGCAGGATTCTGTAGGAAGAGACTCTCCAGGAAGACATAACAAACGGGAGTGACTTGAGAGGCAGAGAGGTGACACGCACTCTCGGACTTCTTCGTAAGGTCGCTTTCGGTATTTCGCGTGAAGAAGTGACGTTCGCGCGACGCGGCTTTTGTGCCGGCAACGTTAATGCGCAAAAGCGATTGGAACAGATCGGGGACGTCTTCCTGCAAGGCTACCACGCGGTTTTGGAAGAAGATGCTCCCGAGGCAATCGCCCTCCGGTTAAGCGACGTAGACGCAGAACTTCGCGGATTCGCGTTCGAAGGCGCGGCGATGGGTCTGACGCTCTTGGATCACCTCTCTCTCAGGCAGGGTAATCGGCTGCAAACTTTTTTGAATGGACCAGGCGCGGCTCATATCTACATGGCCCATCTGGGTGTCGGTTGGGCCATGGCGCGACTGCCATGGCTTCGCCGGCGCGCAGAGCGGTACCTAACGCGGCTGGACCCACTGTTGTGCTGGCTGGCGATGGATGGCTACGGCTTCCACGAAGGCTATTTCAACTGGCGTCGCGAGATTGAAAGACACGCCATCCCCGATCAATTGAAGGGTTATGCCCGGCGCGTCTTTGATCAGGGGTTAGGCCGCAGCCTCTGGTTCGTGAAGGGAGCTGATGTTCTACGGATTTCATCTACCATCGCTTCCTTCCAGCCGGAACGGCATGCCGATCTTTGGAGCGGTGCAGGTCTCGCCTGTGCTTACGCAGGAGGTGTGGACCAGGCAGGTGTCGAAGCAATGCGAATGGCGGCTCAACTTTATACGCCTCAGCTCGCGCAAGGAGCTGCGTTTGCCGCCAAAGCACGGCAACGGGCCAACAACCTCGCAGCGCATACGGAGATGGCGTGCAAAGTTTTATGCGGCCTTTCCAGTGAAGCCGCGGCACTGATTACGGATGTCGCTTTACAGAGCTTGCCGGGCGATGGCGAAGAACCGGCTTACGAAGTCTGGCGCCGGCGAATTCAAGCGCAGTTTGCGATGGAGGCGGTGACCGCATGACAACAGTCACGAACATTGTGCGCCGCTACGCCGCGCGCCTTGTCGCAATCATTCTCATCGTTTCGTTGTATGAGTTGGCACGATTGCCCGAATTGTCTTATGCAGAGCGTGCGAAACTTGCCGCCGGCTTTAGCTTCGTGCAGTCGCCGCTACCGGAGTTGGCGGGCCAGTCGTCACGATCCGTCCGCGCGGTTCATCCCAGTTTAGAGCGTATCTCGGCCTGGGTCTCCTCGGTCGGCGCTTCTGTCGCCCTGAATGACATAGACGGAGATGGGCTGCCTAACGATGTTTGCTATGTGGACACGAGGACTGATCGGGTGATCGTCGCGCCGGTGCCGGGAACGCCTTCGCGTTACCAGCCCTTCACACTTGATCCCAAATTAGTTCCTTACGACGCAGCCACGATGGCGCCGATGGGTTGCTTGCCAAGCGACCTGAACGAAGACGGGTCGATGGACATCCTCGTTTACTACTGGGGACGCACTCCCATCGCGTTTCTCAACATAAAGCGGAATGTCGCAAGTGATGGCTTTGTGCCGAGAGAAGTAATCCCGAAAGGCGGGAGATGGTATACGAACGCCGCCACGCTCGCCGACCTTGATGGTGATGGACATGCAGATCTGATCATCGGCAACTACTATCAGGATGATGCCCAAATTCTCGACGCCAATGCTAACGACCCACAGCAGCAGATGCAGCATTCGATGTCCCGCGCTTTTAACGCCGGACGAAATCGCTTGCTTCTCTGGTCGGGAGCAACGTCGGGAGCCGAACCGTCGGTGCAGTTCAAGGAAGTTGAAGGAATCCTCGACGAACAAGTTGCTCGCAGTTGGACCCTCGCCGTCGGAGCTGCCGACCTTGATGGTGACCTGCTTCCGGAGATTTATTTCGCGAACGATTTTGGACCTGACCGGTTACTGCATAACCGCTCGAAGCCCGGAGCGCTTCACTTCGTTCTACTGGAAGGCGCGAAAACGCTGACGACGCCCAACTCGAAAGTGCTTGGCCGTGATTCGTTCAAAGGCATGGGCGTGGACTTCGGTGACTTAAATGGCGACGGCTTCCTCGACATCTATGTAAGCAACATTGCCGATGAATACGCATTGGAAGAAAGCCACTTCGTCTTCCTCAGCACGGGCGAGACTGATCTCATGAGGAAAGGCGTCGCTCCTTATGTTGACGCAAGCGAGACCCTCGGACTTTCTCGAAGCGGTTGGGGCTGGGACACTCGACTAGGGGATTTCAACAATGACGGAATTCTCGAGGCGCTTCAGGCAACGGGCTTCGCAAAAGGCGATGTGAACCGCTGGCCTGAGTTGCACGAACTGGCAATGGGCAACGATCAACTCCTGCAAGATCCCCGAAGCTGGCCTCGATTCCAACCGGGCGACGACCTGAGCGGTCACAATCACAACCCTTTCTTCGTGCGAGCGCAGGACGGTCGCTACTACGACCTTGCTAAAGACCTGGGCCTGGACAAACCTCAAGTGAGTCGAGGAATCGCGACGGCTGATGTCGATGGGGACGGTCGGCTGGACTTCGCAGTGGCAAACCAGTGGAACACTTCCTATTTCTACCACAACGAGAGTCCAAATACCGGAGCGTTCCTCGGACTCCACCTCCTGTTGCCATTGCATCGAGATGAGACCGCGAAAACGAGCGTCCACGAGGGTCATCCGGGAACTAACTTTACGGGCCGGCCGGCGATAGGCGCCTTTGCCGCCGTCAACCTGCCGGATGGGAGGCGCCTTGTTGCTCAGGTGGATGGCGGGAACGGTCATTCGGGGAAGCGCAGCACAGACTTACATTTCGGGTTGGGCCACCTTTCCCCTGACAAAGCGTTGCGGGTCGAACTGCGCTGGCGAGATCCAGTTGGTCAGATTCATCAGGATACATTGCAACTGTCGCCGGGTTGGTACACGGTGCTGCTCGGCCGATAGTCCGAAAGGAAGTACTTATCAATGACCACGCCTCACAGTTGGAATAAATCGGACCGCTTAGGCGGGTTGCGCCGCTTCGCTGCCGCCATCACGGTTCTCAATATTTTAGGCCACACGGTTTTCGGCTTCGAGCAGTCGTGGGCGCAACCGCTGGTCGCGCTGGTTACCGCTTACAGCACAGAGATACTGCTCGAGCTGATTGATGCGTGGGCCAGGCGTCGCACGCCACGCTTTCTTGGAGGGGTCCGCAACTTTGTCGACTTTTTACTGTCCGCACACATCTCGGGTCTCGCCGTCGCGATGCTTCTTTACGCAAACGAACGCCTTTGGCCCATCGCATTTGCGACCGCCACCGCGATCTGCTCGAAAGTAATCTTTCGCGCGCCCTTCGACAATGGCGCCCGGCATTTCTTCAACCCTTCCAACTTCGGCATCACGATCACGCTCCTGCTCTTCCCGTGGGTCGGCATCGCTCCGCCTTACCACTTCACGGAAAACCTCGACCGTTTAGGTGACTGGATATTGCCGGCGTTTATTATCGTCTCCGGAACATTTCTCAACGCGCGGTTCACTCACCGGCTTCCACTCATCGCGACGTGGCTAGGTGGCTTCGCCGTACAAGCGTTGGCCCGGAGCTTGATTTTTGGAACGCCCGTTTCTGCGGCACTACTGCCGATGACCGGGATGGCGTTCATCCTCTACACCTTCTACATGGTGACTGATCCTGCGACTACTCCGAATGGTTCTCGAGCCCAGATGGCTTTCGGGATGGGAGTCGGGGCGACCTACGGATTGCTCGTTGTGACGCATGTGGTGTTCGGGCTTTTCTTCGCGCTGACGATCGTCTGCGCGTTGCGCGGGGTAGGTCTTTATACGCGTGCCTGGGCCATTACCAGAATTCGTCCGAAAGTCGCAGTACAGGCGCCTGTCATAGCGAAGGAAGCGTGAACCATGACACCCGCTGTTGCAATTGTCGGGATGGCGTGCCGGTACCCGGACGCACACTCGCCTGACGACCTGTGGGACAACGTTCTGGCCCAGCGTCGAGCGTTCCGGCGGATGCCGTCCGAGCGACTGCGTCTGGACGACTATCTGTCGGCAGATCGCAATGCTCCCGATCGCACTTATTCAACTCAGGCAGCGCTCATTGAGAATTACGAATTTGATCGTGTTCGTTTCCGCGTTGCCGGAACCACCTTCCGCTCCGCCGATCTGGCCCACTGGGTCGCCCTGGACGTTGCCGACCAGGCATTGACCAATGCCGGTTTCATCGATGGCGAAAGCCTCCCGCGTGAGACTACTGGTGTGTTTCTGGGAAACACGCTCACTGGGGAGTTCTCACGAGCCAGCGTGATGCGCCTGCGGTGGCCCTATGTGCGCCGCATTGTGGAAGCGGCGCTAATTAAGAACAATTGGTCACCGGAGCACCGCCACCCGTTTCTCAACAATCTTGAAATTGCATACAAGGAACCGTTCGCGCCCATCAATGAGGAAACGCTCGCCGGTGGCCTATCAAATACGATCGCCGGTCGCATCTGTAACCATTTCGATCTGAAGGGCGGTGGCTACACAGTAGATGGGGCGTGCGCGTCTTCTCTGCTGGCAGTCATCAACGCGTGTTCGGCTCTCGTCGCGGGTGATCTTGACGTCGTGTTGGCGGGCGGGGTTGATTTGAGTTTAGACCCGTTCGAGCTTGTCGGTTTCGCCAAGGCCGGGGCGCTGGCTTCGGGAAAAATGAAAATCTACGATGCGCGATCCGAAGGCTTCTGGCCCGGTGAAGGCTGTGGCTTTGTCGTGTTGATGCGGCACGACGACGCGATTGCCGAGCACCGTCGCGTCTACGGGATCATTCGTGGCTGGGGCATTTCGTCGGATGGCAGAGGTGGAATCACGCGCCCTGAAATTGATGGTCAAATTCTGGCGCTTAACCGAGCGTATCACCGGGCGAATTTCGAAATTCACACGATTGCATACTTTGAGGGACATGGCACCGGCACAAGCGTGGGCGATGCCACTGAGCTCAAGGCGCTGTCGCATGCCCTGGGCCAGGCGGCGCGCAAAGTTCCCTTGCCGGCTATCGGATCGATCAAAGCCAATACCGGTCATACGAAAGCGGCGGCTGGAATCGCAGGTTTGATCAAAGCGACGATGGCGCTTCACAAACAGATCTTGCCGCCGACGACGGGCTGCGAAGAGCTACACCCGGAGCTGCACGGAGAGAATCCCGCTCTACGTGTATTGCGCGAAGGTGAGTCCTGGCCCACGCACCAGCCTCTACGCGCAGGCGTCAGCGCGATGGGCTTCGGTGGAATCAACACTCATGTGGTGCTCGAAGGGGCTGGGGTCGAGCAGCGTTCGATGCTCAGCCAACGGGAGCAGATTCTTCTCTCGTCCGCGCAGGATGCCGAGTTACTTCTACTTGGAGAGCAGAGCACGAGCGCTTTGCTGCGACGGGTTGATCATCTCTTGACCTTCGCTGACCGGCTCTCTTTCGCAGAAATATCTGACTTAGCCGTCTGCATGGTAAGCACGCTCGGGAGTTGCCGGGTCCGGGCAGCAATTGTTGCCGGAAGTCCTGCTGAGCTGACACGCGGACTGAAAACGTTAAGGGCCTGGCTTGCAGACAAAGCATCGACACAACTAAATACCCAAGCCGGTGTCTTCCTCAGTTCAGGCATCAACGCGCCGCGCATCGGGTTTCTCTTTCCCGGACAAGGTTCTCCGGCCCATCTTGAGGGAGGGGCTTTGCGCCGTCGCTTCGATTTCGTGCGAGCCTTGTATGCGCAAGTCAACCTTTCTGTGACGAGCGACGGCGTCGCGACGGACGTGGCCCAACCGGCTATCGTCACCGCATCGCTGGCAGGTCTACGCGCGCTGAACAATTTGGGAATTAGCGCGCAGGTCGCTGTGGGACACAGTCTGGGTGAGATCACAGCCCTCCACTGGGCCGGCGCTCTTAGTGAAGAAGCGCTGCTGCGCATTGCGACTGTCCGCGGCCAGGCGATGGCGGAATTAGGTAACCCGGCTGGCGCCATGGCCAGTATCAGTGCGGGACAGCCTGAAGTCGAAGCACTTCTCAACGGCGAGCCGGTCGTCATCGCCGGTTTAAATTCGCCCCGTCAAACAATCATTTCCGGACCAGAAACGGCCGTGGCCGCGTTCGTCGCGCGCGCGCGGACGAAAGGCATCAACGCTGTAAAGCTCCCGGTCTCGCACGCCTTCCACTCTCCACTCGTGGCCGCTGTCGGTCCGGCGCTGGCGGAACATCTCGAGCGCGAGGAGTTTCACTCTTTGCAACGCGTCGTTGCGTCAACCGTAACCGGAGTTCGATACGAAGTGAATGAGGACTTGCGAAAGTTACTTTATCGTCAGGTGACTTCACCGGTCCGTTTTATGGAGGCCGTCAGCACTGTTGCCGACGGGTTAGATCTTCTGATCGAGGTTGGACCAGGCAACGTCTTGAGTGGGCTGGTTACGGAGTTTGCCAACACTCCAGTTATCGCCCTGGATGCCGGCGGACTCTCGTTGAGACCTTTTCTGCAAGCGGTCGGCGCGGCTTTTGTTTTGGGAGTGAAGATCAATTACGAGACGCTGTTTGGCAAACGCTTCACGCGGCCCTTTGATCTCAACTGGCGCCCACGGTTTTTCACCAACCCATGTGAGCTCGCTCCCGTGCCCGAAGAAAGTGGTCCTGAAATCGAAGAACCGCCTGGCAGTAATAACATGGCTACCAGTTCGGCGTGTGATCTTGTCACCGAACCGCCTCTGGCGCTGGTTCGCCGCCTCATCGCCAATCGAACGGAGTTACCTTTCTCCGCGATACATGACGACAGCCGTCTCCTGGGCGACTTACACTTAAACTCAATCTCGGTGGGCCAACTGGTGGTTGAGGCGACACGATGTCTGGGAATATCACCGCCGGTTGCTCCGACGGACTACTCTGATGAAACCGTTGCTAATATCGCCTGCGCGTTAGAGGAACGCATCCGCACCGGTGACTCATATCTTGAAACCAATCAACAACCATCCGGTGTTGATTCGTGGATACGAGTGTTCACTGTCGAGATGTTGGAGCGTGCGCTCCCCACTCATAAGCTTTCAACTAGCGGAGGGCGATGGCGATTAATCACTGTGCCAGACTACCCGTTAAGAGATTCTCTGCAACATGCACTCGATGATTGGGGAAGAGGCAACGGTGTCATCGTCTGTCTACCGCCGGGTCCTGACGAACGTCACGTCACACTCTTACTGGAAGCCGCGCACGCCGCGTTGAGTGACAACGAGACTACTCATTTCGTGCTGGTCCAACATGGCGGAGGCGCGGCGTCGTTCGCCCGCACCCTTCACCTGGAATCCCCCGGGATTACGACGTGTGTGGTGGACGTGCCGGAAAATCTTCCAGACGTTGCCGGGCGAGTGCTTGCGGAGATCAAGGCTGCGGTCGGGTATTCCGAAGCGCACTACGACAACTCCGGTACGCGGCGGGAACCAGTTCTCCGTCTGCTACCAATATCGGACGAGGCTGGCGAAATCCTGCTCGGCCCGAACGATGTTCTTTTAGTTACCGGAGGCGGAAAAGGGATCGCCGCTGAATGTGCTTTGTCCCTGGCCCGCGAAACAAGAGTTCGTCTCGCACTTCTCGGACGCTCGCGGCCTGAAGATGATACGGAGCTTGCAACAAACCTCCAGCGAATTGCCGCAGCCGGCGTCGCGTTCAAATACATCGCCGCAGACGTCACCGTGGCTGATGAAGTTCGTATAGCCATTCGCGAAGTTAATGAAAGCCTTGGTCCGATTACCGCGGTCTTACATGGAGCCGGCGCCAATGTACCGCAATTGCTTGGTTCACTAGACGAGACGGCATTCCTGCGTACCCTCGCGCCCAAAGTCCAAGGCGCACGCAACGTGCTGGCGGCAGTTGACGGGGATCGCTTACGGCTCTTTGTCACTTTCGGCTCGCTGATCGCCCGCACAGGCATGCGCGGCGAAGCGGATTACGCAGTCGCGAACGAGTGGTTGACGAGCTTGACTGAGCGCTGGCAGAGGAAACACCCGCATTGCCGCTGCCTCGCCGTGGAGTGGTCTATCTGGTCCGGCGTCGGGATGGGCCAACGACTAGGCCGTGTGGACGCGCTCATGCAACAAGGGATCACACCAATCCCAACGGACGATGGAATCAGAATTCTACGCCAACTGCTCGGCCAGCGATTGCCCTCGGTTTCCGTTGTGGTAACGGGCCGTTACGGGGAAGCGCCGACTTTAAAGGTGCAGCAGCCTGAGCTTCCCCTGTTGCGCTTCCTCGAACAACCGAGAGTTTATTACCCGGGTATCGAGCTTATCGCCGACGTGAAGCTATCCACTGATTCGGACCTCTATCTGAACGATCATGTATTTCAAGGAGAACGCCTCCTTCCGGCGGTGATGGGTCTTGAGGCGATGGCACAGGTGGCCACTGCACTGGTCAGGGCCGAAGCGCCTCCAGTTTTCGAAGATGTGAAATTCAACCGCCCGATAGTTGTGCCGGACGGTGCGGTCGTGACGATCCGCCTTGCTGCGCTGGTGCGTGAGCCAAACTTAGTCGAAGTGGCGCTGCGTAGCGAGGAGACATCTTTTCAAATAGACCACTTCCATGCAGTGTGCCGATTCGGAAGCAAAGACTCACACTACGAAACACAATTCGCGCCAGATGAGTTTGCGCCCATAAATATCGATCCGGACGTGGACTTGTACGGCGGAATTCTTTTCCAACAAGGACGGTTCCGACGACTGCGCGGATATCGACTACTCCAAGCTAAGGAGTGCCTCGCCGAAATCAAGTCTGGCGCGACGACCGACTGGTTTAGTCGCTACCTCCCGGCCAGACTTCTTCTCGGCGACCCTGGCGCCAGAGACTCGGCTATCCACGCGATCCAGGCCTGCATTCCTCATGTGAGGGTTTTACCTGTTGGAGTAGATGAATTTGTGCCGGCTGTCACGGGGACATCCGATCCACATTTTGTGCACGCTACCGAGAGATCGTGTGAGGGCGACACTTTTACTTATGACTTACAGGTGATCGGTGCGAATGGTTGTTTACTGGAGCGCTGGGAGGGACTGCGTTTGCGGTGTTTCAACGGCGCAACCATTCAAGGTGAGTGGGTTGAGCCGCTCCTCGGTCCCTATCTCGAGCGTCGAGTCAGCGAACTAATACCTGAACAAGCAGTATCAATTGTCGTCGATCATGATGCGAAGGTTGATCTCCGTGTAAGGAGTGATCGGGCGATTCAGCGGGCAAAAGGTGAGACCGTATCAGTTCTGAGACGGCCCGATGGAAAGCCCGAGGTAACAAGCAATAACGGAGTGGAAGTATCCGTGTCCCACGCCGGCGACACGACGATAGCAGTTGCCGGAAAGGGACCGCTCGGTTGCGATATCGAATCCGTGGTAGACCGGCCTACTTCAGTGTGGCGGGCCTTGCTGGGTACAGACCGGTACGCGTTGGCCAAACTGGTTGCACGCGAGGCGGATGAGGACCAGACAGTTGCCGCCACCCGGATCTGGTCTGCCATTGAGTGCTTGAAAAAGGCCGGGTCGATGATCGGCGCTCCATTGGTGCTGGTTTCTTCAGTCGGTGACGGCTGGGTGAACCTGGCATCAGGGCCGCTGATCATCACCACGGTCGTCGCTCAGGTTCGGGGAGATCAAAACCGACAGGTGCTGGCGTTGCTGATTCCCGGTGAGGCGCAACGATGAGGGCTTACGAGTACCGACACGTGGTGAGTTTCGAAGAGACGAACCTTGTCGGGAACGTGTACTACATAAACCACCTGCGCTGGCAGGGTCGCTGCCGCGAGCTCTTTCTTCGCGATCACGTACCTGATGTTTTGACCGAACTGGAACGGAGCCTGTGCCTGATCACGGTCCGCTGTGCGTGTGATTATCTGGCGGAGCTGAGAGCTTTCGACGAAGTGGTAATCCGGATGCGCCTGGGAGCGTTGATGCAGAATCGTATGTCGCTGCTTTTTGAGTGCTGGCGGCTCAGAGGCGATAACGAAGAACTCGTCGTCAGGGGCGAACAGCAAGTGGCCTGCATGCGCCGGGACGGAGAGAGTACGGTTCCGACACCAATTCCAGAGGCGCTCCGGCAGGCATTACGGTTGTACACCGACGCATAGACTGAATTAATTCTTCTCTGTGCAACCTCTGTGTTTCTCTGTGTCTCTATGGTGGTTCTTTACCACCGAGACACAGAGAACACAGAGGTTGCACAGAGAAATCCGATCGATATCCGAGGAGAATAAAGCGTGAGGCTGGCTTGGCGAAACCTGAGTTATGACCGTCTACGGTTCGCCGTGACCGTTGCGGGAGTAGCTTTCGCGGTTTTTTTGATGGTTTTCCAAGGCAGCCTCCTGGCCGGGTTCGTGCGCGTTTCATCAAGTGTTATTGACGCGACGGATGCCGATCTGTGGATTACCGCACGGGGAGTTCCCTGTTTCGATTTTCCGGCTCCACTTCCAAGCAGGTTCCGTGAACTTTCGATGAACGTCACGGGCGTCAACTCAGTCGAACGCATCGCCGCCGGTATCACGTCATGGCAGAAGCCTTCAGGTGTCTGGCAGACCATTATTATCGTTGGCGCTGATCCGGGCGTCGGCAGCGCCTTTCCATTGCCCTACCTTAACGGAAAAACAGATTTGGTCTTTCCCGAAACAGTGCTTGTGGATCGCAGCAATCTCGATGCTCTCGGCCTAACCACCATGCCGGCTGATGTCGAGATCGGCAGGCGTCGGGCGCGAGTTGCCGGAACAGTCAGCGGATTCGGCTCTTTCATCGGTAGCCCTTATATATTCACCGGCTACAACGATGCAGTTCGCTATCTCGACTTTGGTCCTGAAGAAACGACCTTTCTCCTCGTGCGCGTTGCGCCGGGTAGCAATGTCCACGTGGTCCAACAACATTTGCAAGCAAGGCTCCCGGAAGCCGACATCTGGACGCGCGCGGAGTTCGCCCGCCGCGCCCGCCTTTACTGGGTTATCAAAACCGGAGCCGGAGGCGCCCTCCTCACGGCCGCGTTACTGGGATCCGTTGTCGGGGCCGTTATCGTATCGCAAACGATCTACGCCACGACGATGGAGGGTCTGGAGGAATTTGCCACGTTGAAGGCGATGGGTGCTTCGCGCTGGTACATCCGACGAGTAGTTTTAACTCAAGCTCTCGTGAGCAGCGTCATTGGTTGCGCCATTGGTCTCGCCGTGACTTTTCCTTCGGTAAAAGTTGTCCAGGGAAGCATCCCCTGGGTTTACACGCCGTGGTGGTTGCCTGCTGGGATGATCCTCGTGAGCCTCTTAATGTGTAGCCTGGCTTCAACTGTTTCGATCAGAAAAGCCATCCGGGTCGAACCGGGAAGAGTTTTTCGTGCGTGAATCATTGCTCGCTGCTGAGAATGTGACTGTTACTTACGGCTCCGGAAGTAGTGCCGTACAAGCTCTCGACAGTGTTTCTTTGACCTTTGATGTCGGACGTCTGACTCTGGTCATGGGACCTTCAGGTAGTGGGAAGACGACTCTGTTATCGGTGCTGGGCTGTTTGCTGACGCCGGACAGTGGCGCATTATTCATCCAGGATCGCCCTGTCACTGATCTTTCGGAGAACGAAAGAGGGGAAATTCGCAAACAATTCATCGGTTACGTGTTTCAGGCGTTTCGACTCTTTCGTTCACTCACTGCGCTCGAAAACATTTTGGTAGCGCTTGAAATATCGGGTTGCCGTGGACGACAAGCCCGAGAGGTGGCGCGCGAGGTTTTGGCCGCAGTCGGAATGGCTGATAAATGGTTGCTGAAGCCGAATGAATTAAGCGGAGGGGAAAAGCAACGAGTGGCCATCGCGCGTGCGATTGTTAATGACCCGCCGATCATTCTCGCGGATGAACCTACCGCCTCGCTCGACAGCTCATCAGGCGTACAAATTGCCGAGATGCTTCTCAAGCTCGCCGAAGACGAAAAGCGTCTCGTGCTGGTTGTGAGCCACGACTCGAGATGGCTCCCGTTTTGTCACCGAACGATAGAAATGCGAGACGGGCGCATCGTTTGACAGCAATCAGATTTCATAATGCGAAGACTAAGACTCATCGCCCTGATACTGAGCATCCTGGCTGTCACCGGGTTGCTGGTCTTTGCCCTGGCCCGGAATGGCTTTCGAAAGCAGACGGTCGCAGCCGATGAACAAAACCAAAACCAGAAAGCGCACGACGACGTCGTTTTAGCTTCCCCCGGACGAGTTGAAGGGCAAAGCGACATTATTAATGTCGGCGCCGGTGCGGACGGTGTTCTGACATCAATCCTGGTTCAGGAGGGCCAGCAAGTTAGAGCCGGCCAGGTGATTGCTCTCATTGATTGCCGGGAAATCGAATCTCAAATAAATGAGGCCCGTGCGCTCGCGGAAAGAGCCAGTCAAAATCGGCTTCGTTTACTGCGTGGAAGTAGAACAGAAGAACGCCGTAAAGCGGCAGATGAGACTGCTGTCGCGAGGGCTCAATATAAGCAGGCACAATTACAGTACCAACGCGTAGCACAGCTTTACAAAACGGGCGATGTATCGAAGGAAGAGCTAGACAAAGCAGGCAGAGATCTGGAAGTTGCGGAAGCCACACTTCATGCCACAGAAAATCAGCAGACTTTTGTGAACGCGCCGCCGCTTCCCGAAGAACTTGCGCGAGCCGACTCGGAAGTAAGACTTGCTGAGGAACAAGCAAGAACCGCCAAAGCGAGATTAGATAAGTGCACTATCAAAGCGCCCCTCAGTGGAACGGTCTTAAGAACATTTTTAAAGGCCGGTGAGTCCGTCAGCACGGTTTTTCCCCAACCGATTGTCAGTCTTGCGGACACGTCTCAAATCAGAGTTCGGGCGGAAGTTGATGAGCGTGATGTTGGTCGCGTTCACCTCGGCCAATCGGTCATCGTACTGGCTGACGCTTATCCTGATAAGAAGTTTGGCGGAAAGGTATCCCATGTGGGCGCGGTTATGGGACGTAAGAAAGTTCGCACGGGTGATCCCGCAGAGAAAAGTGACCGTGACGTACTTGAAGTATTAATCGAGTTACATGAGACAGAAGGTTATCTAATAGTTGGGCTTCGTACGAGCGTGCAATTTTTAAATCATTGACCGCAGTTGTTCGTTTAGAAGCTCCCAGACGTTGCGGACGTGTTGTTCGGTGGTGCGGATGTTGCCGATGGAGAGGCGGAGGGTGAGTTTGTCGTTGAGGCGTGTGTGCGAAAGGAGGGCGCGGCCGCTCGCGTTGACGCCGTGCATGATTGATTCGTTGAAGGAGTCGGGATCGGCGGCGCCTTGTGAAGCACGGAAGCATACGAGCCCGAGTGGCACAGGCGCCATCAGTTCCCAGTCAGTCGATTCATCAACCCACGACGCAAACAATCGCGCCAGTCGACAATGCTCGCGTATCCGCGCAGCCAGACCCTCCTGACCGAAGTAACGCATCACCATCCACAGCTTCAACGCCCGAAAGCGACGCCCGAGTTGAATGCCATAATCCGATCCACTGCGCACTTTCTCCTGTTCGGGCGTGCGCAGATACTCAGGCACGAGCGAGAACGCGCGCTTGAGCAGATCCATGTGACGACAGTAAAGCACCGAGAGATCAAACGGCGTGAAGAGCCACTTGTGCGGATTCGTTACTAAAGAATCCGCGCGTTCACAACCCGCCAGAATGTGCCGCAGCTCCGGAACCACCGCCGCCGAACCCGCGTACGCCGCATCGACATGCAGCCACAGAGCGTGCTCTTCGCATATCGGAACGATCTCCGGCACCGGATCGATACTGGAAGTTGACGTTGTGCCAACCGTAGCCACGACACAGAACGGCAGGTAACCATTGCGCTTGTCTTCCTCGACGGCTGCAGCGAGTGCGCGGGCGTCCATGCGGAATTCGGAGTCGGTCGGAATCTTGCGCATGCCGCGTTGGCCCAACCCGAGCGTGATCACGGCTTTCTCGATCGACGAGTGAGACTGTTCAGACACGTAAACCCGCAACAACGGCAGATCGGGACGACCACTCATTCCCTCTTCACGAATGCGCTTCTCGACTCCTTCGCGCGCCGCAGCAATGGCGTGCAAGCTCGACACCGACGCTGTGTCGTAAATGATCCCGAGCATTCCCGGATCGAGGCCCATCATCTGTCGCAGCCAATCGAGTACGACTTCCTCGAGCTCAGTTGAAGCCGGCGAAGTGCGCCAGAGCATCGCCTTGTTATCGAAGGCGGCGCTCAAGAGCTCGCCGAAGATGCCGGGCGCTGAAGTTGATGTAGCGAAGTAAGCGAAGAATGAGGGATGGCTCCAGTGAGTCAACGCGGGTACGATCAATCGATCTAAATCGGCGACGATTGCTTCCATCGATTCGCCCTGCACTGGCGCGCTCGTCGGTAGTTTTGCTTTTAAGTCGCCGGGCTCGATCGCAGCGAGCACGGGAAGCTCGTCGATGTTGTCGAAGTAATCGGCGATCCAGTCGATCAGCTCGTGACCAACACGACGAAACTCTTCTTTATCCATGTCGCCCAGTTTCATGCCACCAATCTTAGCCGCAAAAAGGCACAAAAAGCACAAGAAATGAATTCTTGCTTCAGTCAGTCCCAGTCATTCACTTTTGTGCTTTGTGTGCCTTTTTGTGGCTAAGATTGGTGGCAAGATTTGCGTAACCAGCGCTCGAAAGCTATTATTCAGCGCGATTACTGCAGAATATCAAAAGCTTCGGTCTCCCTTCTGCGAGATTAAAGACAAGATACAGTCACCGGTTCCGGTTCGGACTTTAAGTTCGTCAGAAACTCTAGCCCTGTGAGGATTTGTATGAAACGCATTCTGATAGCTTCGATAGTTATAGCGAGTTTGCTAAGCGCTTGCCAAAACCAAGGCGGTGGCGGCGACAAGGTCCGGATCGGCGTCTTCATGTCGACCACCGGGACCACTGCAAACTTCGGCATCTCGTCGGTCAACGGCATCAAGATGGCTGCCGATGAGATCAATGCCGCGGGCGGCATCAACGGCAAACAGGTCGAACTGCTGGTGCAGGACGATCGCTCAGACGCCTCAGAAGCAGCCACGATCGTGACGAAGTTCGTCACGCAGGACCAGGTTCACGCCGTCATCGGCGAAGTCGCGAGCACCCGCTCGCTCGCTGCGGCGCCAATCGCACAGAATGCGAAGATTCCGATGTTGACGCCGTCTTCGACTAATCCCGACGTTACCAAAAAGGGCGACTTCATCTTCCGCAGTTGCTTCATCGATCCCTACCAGGGCGCCGCTATCGCGCAGTTTGCAGCCAAGACGCTGGGCGCCAAGACGGCTGCGATCATGGTTGATCGGAAGAACGACTACTCAACCGGACTCGAGAAAGTAATCGACCAAACATTCACCAAATTCGGCGGCAAGATCGTCGCGACCCAGTCGTACCAGGAAGGCGACCAGGACTTCAACGCGCAGTTGACTTCGCTGAAAGGCTCGAATCCTGAAGTCATCTTCGTGCCGGGTTACTACAACGACGTCGGCTTGATCGCCAAGCAGGCGCGTGACAAAGGCATCACGGTGCCGCTGATTGGCGGCGATGGCTGGGATTCAGAACAGCTTTACAAGATCGGCGGCACGGCCCTGAACGGTTCTTATTTCACCAACCACTACTCGCCTTACGACACTGCGCCGAACGTGGTCAAGTTTGTTAACGATTACAAGAAACGCTACAACAGCACGCCCGATGCTCTCGCAGCTACCGCTTACGACGCCGCGAATATCATGTTTGACGCCGTCAAGCGTTCCAAGTCGCTTAGTGGACCAGACATTCGCGACGCGCTCCAAGCCACGAACGCCTTTCCTGGAGTGACCGGCACTGTCACTTTCAACCAGAACCGCGACGCAGTTAAGCCAATCGTCATGATCGAGATTAAAGACGGCGGCAAATATGAAGTAAGGGAACGCGTCAACGTTGAAAGCTCAGCCGTGGCGTCTAATCAGTGAGCGCTACGGCCCGCCCGACTACAGCATGAGCACGTTTCTTCAACAACTAATTAACGGTATCTCGCTGGGCGCAATCTACTCGCTGATTGCGCTTGGTTACACGATGGTGTACGGGGTACTGAAACTCATCAACTTCGCGCACGGCGATGTTTACATGGTCGGCGCGTTCATGGGCTACTACCTCGCCAACGGGCTCGGTCCACGTGGCGCACAGATGCTGGGCATGGGCCCGGATGGGTTGGTCGCGCGTGGACTGCTGGGCGGCGGCACTCTCGAGCCGTCGCTGATTACAGCCCTCGTCGTGATGTTACTGGCAATGGCGATCTGCGCGGTAATCGGCGTGATCATCGAGCGGCTCGCGTATCGACCGGTGCGCAAGTACTCGCGATTGACGGCGCTGATCACGGCAATCGGCGTTTCCCTCTTGCTCGAAAACGGTGGCCAGGTAGTTTTCGGTGCGGAGCCGAAGTTCTTCCCCGAGCTCTTCCGCAAGCGCAACTTCGATATTGTCAGCGGCGTGACTATTAATAGCGCCGATGTGGTCGTTTTGATCATTGCCCTCGCGTTGATGATCGCGTTGCAGTTGATCGTCTATCGCACGAAGACTGGCCGTGCGATGCGTGCGGTGTCGTTCAACTTGCAATCGGCAAAGTTGATGGGCATCAACACGGATCGCATCATTGCCTTCACGTTCGCGCTCGGGTCCGCGCTCGCTGCGGCTGCGGGCGTGCTGGTTGCGATTCGTATTCCGCGTATCGATCCGTTGATGGGTATTCTGATCGGCTTGAAAGCTTTCGTCGCTGCCGTGCTCGGCGGCATCGGCAACATTCCGGGCGCGATGCTCGGCGGTTTGCTGATTGGAATCACCGAGACGATGGTCGCCGGCTATCTATCGTCCACTTACAAAGACGCAGTCGCATTTGCGATACTGATCTTGATACTACTTTTCCGGCCTTCCGGGCTTCTCGGTACGGTCGCTCAGGAGAAAGTTTAAGTCGTAGTGACGAGTAACTTCTCTGTGCAACCTCTGTGTCCTCTGTGTCTCTGTGGTGATTTCCGGGCAGTTAACCACAGAGACACAGAGGACACAGAGGTTGCACAGAGAAAACATTGATATGCCTCGCTATCTTCGCAATCTCATTCTTGTCCTGATCGTGATCGGCGTCCTCGTGGGCTTGGATTTCGTCTTCCAGGCGGGCCTAATCAATCCTTACTACACGCGTATCCTGATGCTGTGCGGCATCTCGATCACGCTCGCCGTTTCACTCAACCTGATTAATGGTTTCACCGGACAGTTTTCGATTGGACACGCGGGCTTCATGGCCGTTGGCGCTTATTCGTCTGCATACTTTTCCGTTAACTACGGAATGAACCTCGCAAACTCACTTGGCGGCGGAAAGCTCGGCTGGATTGTAGCTCTATTGGTAACGACAATCGTCGGCGCTGTTGCTGCCGGGATTGCCGGCCTCGCAGTCGGTGTTCCGTCTCTGCGTTTGCGCGGCGATTATCTCGCGATCGTCACGCTCGGTTTCGGCCAAATCATCGTCGTCTTTATCAACAACATCGAGGCCGTTGGCGGCGCACGCGGGTATTCGGGCATTCCGATCGTGAAGAGCTTCTTCTGGATCTTTCTGATCGCGGTTCTGACGATCGTGATCGTTTACAACATCGTCAATTCCGCTTTCGGACGCGCACTCATCTCAATTCGTGAAGACGAGCTGGCCGCGGAAGCGATGGGCGTCAACACCACGCGCTACAAAGTGATGGCGTTTGTGATCTCCTCCGCGATGGCGGGTGCCGGTGGTGTGTTGCTCGCGCACTTCGATGGTTTTCTCCAACCGAAGTCGTTCGAGTTCATCAAGTCGTTCGAGATCCTGATCATGATCATTCTCGGCGGTCTCGGATCGATCGTCGGCTCGGTGATCGGCGCGATTGTTTTGACGATCCTGCCGGAGAGTTTGCGAGGCTTCGCTGAGTATCGCATGGTGATCTACTCCCTCTTGCTGATCATCCTGATGATCACGCGGCCGCAGGGACTGCTCGGTTCCGCTGATGTATTCAAAGGACTCCGCAAACGTTTGCGCAGGCTTACCGAAGGCCCGAGTGGCACGGCCAGCTCGCCCACGCAGAGTGAAACCTCAATCGGAGGTGAAACCCGGCGATGAGCGCGAATGGGTCCGACTACCTATTACAAACTGATAAGACGACGATCCGTTTCGGCGGGCTCTGCGCGGTCAATGAGCTCGACATGAAGGTGAAGAAAGGCGAGATCTACGGTCTCATCGGCCCAAACGGCGCCGGCAAGACGACGATCTTCAACCTGCTCACCGGCGTGTACGAGCCAACCTCCGGCACGATCCATTTCAACGGTCAACGCATCGACGGTCTGCGTCCTTATCAGATCGCTGCGCGCGGCATCTCGCGCACGTTCCAGAACATTCGACTGTTTCCGAGCATGTCCGTGCTGGATAACGTCATGACGGCCTGTCACATTCACGTCGGCCAGAATCTGCTTGACGCAGTCCTGCGCACGCCGCGGTTCAGTCACGACGAGAAGAAGCATCGTGAATACTGTTTCGAGCTGCTCGAGATCTTCGACCTGGCGCGCGTGTGTGAAGAAGGCGGCACGAGCTTGCCGTACGGCTCGCAGCGACGTCTCGAGATCGTGCGCGCGCTCGCGACCCGGCCACAGTTATTGCTCCTCGACGAGCCGGCAGCAGGGATGAATCCTTCCGAGCAGGAAGATCTGATTCACCTGATCAAGCAGATCAGGGACCGCTTCGGTCTGACAATCCTGCTCGTCGAACACAACATGAAGGTCGTGATGGGCATATGCGAGCGAATTCAGGTGGTTGATTACGGCAAATCCATCGCGCTCGGCCTGCCGCAGGAGATTAAGAACGATCCGAAAGTGATCGAGGCGTATTTGGGAGATTAGGCAAAAGCTTGATTCGTAATTGTGAACCCTAACAGATGTTGACCCTGGACAACGTTTCCGTTAACTATGGCGCGATCGAGGCCCTCACCGGCATCTCGCTCCACGTCGAAAAAGGCGAAGTAGTCACGCTCATCGGCGCAAATGGCGCCGGCAAAACCACTACGCTGCGCACCATCACCGGCCTGCTCCAACCACGCGCCGGCAAGATCACTTTCGAAGACGAAGACATCAGCGGCAAGGCTACGCACAAACTCGTCGCGCGCGGCATCTCGATGTCGCCTGAAGGTCGCGGCGTCTTCGCAAATCTTTCCGTGCGCGAGAACCTGCAGATGGGCGCGTATCTGAATCGAAACAAGCGCTCCGTCGCCGAAGACATGGAGCGCGCCTTCAGAATGTTTCCGCGTCTTAAAGAGCGCGAAGCGCAGAAAGCCGGAACGCTCTCTGGCGGCGAGCAACAGATGCTCGCCATGGGACGCGCGCTGATGTCGCGTCCACGATTACTGCTGCTCGACGAGCCGTCACTCGGTCTCGCGCCGCTCGTGGTCCACACGATCTTCGAAGCTATCGACGAAATCAAAAGCAAAGGGACGACGATTCTCCTGGTCGAACAGAACGCGCACGCCGCGCTCGGGCATTCCGATCGCGCTTACGTGCTCGAGACCGGAAGAATAGTTATGGAAGGTCCATCAAAAGACCTCGCCAGCGATCCCAGGATTAAAGAAGCCTATCTCGGTGAGTAAATCTCACAAGCTGCGATCGGCAGCGCTCCCCATCGTCATCATCGTACTGGCACTCGCCTTCTCGTGTAGCAGGCCGGGCGAAGACAACGTCGCACCAAATCGCACCACGATCGAGATCGGTTACTTCGGCGATCTCACCGGACCAACATTTAACTTCGGACAGTCAGCGATCAACGGCGTGCTGATGGCCGCGTCTGAAGTCAATCAGTCTGGCGGTATCAACGGCCGGAAGATCGATATCGTGATCGAAGACGATAAAGGCAGTCCGGAAGAAGCAGCACGACTCACCGCCAAACTTATCGACCAGGACAAAGTCGTCGCGATCATCGCCGGCGGTACGTCGGGCAACAGTCGCGCTGCTGCTCCGAAAGCGCAGGCTTCGCACATTCCGTTCATCTCGCCATCATCGACTGATCCCGCCGTGACGCAGACCGGCAACTACATCTTCCGCGCGTGCTTCGTCGATACGTTTCAGGGCGAGGTGATGGCGAGCTTTGCCCACAACACGCTCAAGGCGCAGAAGGCCGCGATTCTTACAGACTTCAACTCGCCTTACAGCAAAGGACTCACCGACTATTTCAAGCTCAGCTTTGGACGGCTCGGTGGGACGATCGTGAGCGAGCAGACATACATGCAGGGCGACGCGGATTTCAAAGGGCAGCTAAGCACGATTCGCTCCGCTGAGCCAGACGTGATTTACATTCCGGGTTACTACGGCGACGTTGCGCTCATCGCGAAACAAGCCCGCATGATCGGACTCACGCAGCCGCTGCTCGGTGGCGATGGTTGGGACGCACCGGAGCTCTGGCAACTCGGCGGCGATGCGTTGAACGGCGCGTACATCTCAACGCATTACTCCGCTGACAATCCTTCACCCGAAATCCGGCAGTTCGTCGAGTTGTATAAACAGCGCTACGGGAACTTGTTGCCTGACGCTCACGCGGCCCTCGCCTACGACGCCGCGCGAATCCTGTTTGCGGCAATCGCGCGCACCGGCTCAACCGAAGGTGACAAACTCCGCGACGCCCTCGCACAGACGAAGGATTTCAACGGTGTCACCGGCGTGATCAGCATGGACGCGAACCGCAATGCCGTAAAACCCGCCGTCGTCTTGAAGCTCGAAGATCTAAAGTCCATCTACCAGGAAACCGTTAAGCCTTCCGATCAGCCTTAATCGTTTTCAAATCCGTCCGATCCGCGTTCAAGGCTTTATCAACAACCTCACGCGCCGTCCCTCCAATTTGACTCTTAGCTCCCAACGTCCTCTCCAGCGACAACGCCCCATAAACATCTTCCTCAATTAACGCTGAAAACTCAGTCAGATCCATTTCCTCCAACTCTTTCGCCGCCTCAATCGCGCGCATCACGATCTTCCCAACCACTTCGTGCGCTTCACGAAACGGCATTCCCTTCCGCACGAGATAGTCCGCGAGCTCCGTCGCATTCATGTAACCACTCGAAGCCGCCGCAGCCGCTCGATCTTTATCAATTCCGATATTCCGCAAAACCGTCGCCGTCACACGCAAACTCGCCGACACGGTATCGAAAGCATCAAACACCGCCTCCTTGTCTTCCTGCATGTCTTTGTTATATGCGAGCGGCAGTCCCTTGAGCGTTGTGAGCAACCCCATCAGATCGCCAAACACGCGCCCGGCCTTGCCGCGCACGAGCTCCATCGAGTCAGGGTTCTTCTTCTGCGGCATCAAGCTCGAACCCGTCGCGATCGCATCACCGAGCTGGAAAAACCCGAACTCGCTCGTCGCGTAAAGGATGATGTCTTCAGCGAGTCGCGACAGGTGGACCATGATCAACGCGCACGCACTCAGAAGCTCCACCGCGAAATCGCGATCGCTCACCGCATCAAGACTGTTGCGGGAAACTCCTTCGAAGCCTAGTCCCGTTGCCAGTGCTTCGCGATTAATTAGAAACGATGTGCCCGCCAGCGCCGCAGAGCCCAACGGCATCACGTTCACACGACGACGCACCTCCGTGAGGCGCTCGCGATCGCGTTTAAGCATCTCGACGTAAGCGAGACACCAGTGGGCCAGCAAGACTGGTTGCGCACGTTGCAGGTGCGTGTATCCGGGAATGACGACGTCGCGATTCGCTTCGGCGAAGTCGAGCAGAGCAGTTTGCGCGTCGCTAATGGCTGTAGTTAGTTCGTCGATCGATCCGCGCAGCCAGAGCCGGAAATCTGTCGCGACTTGATCGTTGCGGCTGCGTCCGGTGTGCAGCTTGCGGCCAACGTCGCCGATCAATTCAATCAGTCGCGCCTCGACGAATGAATGCACGTCTTCAGCGGAGTGAACTTCATCAGCGCCGCTCTTGAGAATCGTTTCGAGGGCGCCGCGTATCTGATTTCCTTCCTCAGCTTCGATGACGCCTGCTTTTACCAACGCGTCGCAATAAGCAATGCTGGCAGTGACGTCCGCTTCGAACAACCTGCGATCGAAGCGATAGGAGTTGTTGAACTCGGCGAAGCCCGGATCTATCTTCCCCTCAAATCTACCGCCCCAAAGTTTGTTCGACATACTCGTTCCTCAACTCAGTCTGAGACAGGATTTACAAGATTCCAACAGGATTTACATGTTGACGTCTAACCAACTCGCATGATAGTTTATGCATCTATGCAGTATTTATGCAAGTAGAATGAATAAACGGGACCGACAACAGAAGATACTGAGCCTGATACAAGCCAAGGCGATTGGCACGCAGGAAGACCTGCGGGCGTTGCTCGAGCAGACCGGCGTGCCCGCGACGCAATCGAGCGTCTCGCGTGATCTCGAAGAGCTCGGCGTGGTCAAGCATCACGGTCACTACACGTTGCCGCGAACGAACGGCAGCGCTGCTCGCGGCCTCGTGAGTTTAGACCAGGCGGGCGACAGTCTGGTAATCGCGCGCACTGTTCCCGGCCTCGCATCCGCGGTCGCTGTCGAGATCGACGCCGCGGCGATATCGGAGATCGTCGGCACGATTGCCGGCGAAGACACGATCTTCATCGCCGTTCGTGACGTGAAGTCGCAACGCGCGACCATGAAAGAGATTTGGAAAATTTTGGGGGGACACGAATAAACAAGGATGAAGACGGATATCAAAAAGATTGTACTCGCGTACTCGGGTGGGCTCGACACGTCAGTCATGCTCCGCTGGTTGAAGGAACAGTATCACTGCGAAGTCGTGTGTTACTGCGCTGACGTGGGCCAGGGCGCTGAGCTCGCGGGCCTCGAAGAGAAAGCGCTTGCGACTGGCGCTTCGAAACTCTACGTCGAAGATCTGCGCGAGGAGTTTGTGCGCGACTACGTCTGGACCGCGGTCAAAGCGAATGCGGTTTACGAAGGCGTCTATCTGATGGGTACTTCGCTCGCCCGGCCCGTGATCGCGAAACATCAGATCGAGATCGCGCGCAAAGAAGGCGCCGACGCGGTCGCACACGGCGCAACCGGCAAAGGCAACGATCAGGTGCGTTTCGAGCTGACGTATTACGCGCTTCAGCCGGACATCAAAGTCATTGCTCCGTGGCGCAAGTGGGACTTCAAAGGCCGCATGGACCTGATCGCGTATGCGAAGGAGCACAACATTCCCGTGACCGCGACGGCCGAGAAGCCTTACTCGACTGACGCGAATCTCATGCACATCTCTTACGAAGGCGGGATCCTCGAAGACCCCTGGGCCGAGCCGCCGGAGAATATTTTTCAGCTCACGCGCTCGCCTGAGAACGCGCGCGCCGAAGCGCAGTACGTCGAGATCTCTTTCGTCAAAGGCGAGCCGGTTGCGATCGACGGCAAGCAGATGGATCCGGTGACGCTGCTCGAGACGGTGAACAAGCTCGGCGGCGAGCATGGCATCGGTCGTGTCGATGTCGTTGAGAATCGTTTCGTCGGCATGAAGTCGCGCGGAGTTTACGAAACGCCGGGTGTCACGATTCTGCAAGTCGCGCATCGCGCGCTCGAGTCGATCACGCTCGATCGTGAAGTGGTGCATTTGAAAGACTCGCTCGGCGTGAAGGTTGCTGAAAATGTTTATTACGGTTTCTGGTTCGCGCCTGAGTTCAAGCTGATGCGAAAAATGATCGATGAGACTCAGGCAACTGTGAGCGGCGATGTTCGTCTAAAGCTCTTTCGCGGAAACGCGATCGTGGTTGGGCGTCGCTCGCCGAATTCGCTTTACGACGAGAAGGTGGCCACGTTCGAGGCTGACACGGTTTACAACCAGCGCGACGCTGAGGGTTTCATTAAGTTAAATGCGCTGCGACTCAGATTGGGAGGTGAATGATGAGCACAAATATCAACGTCATCGACGTCGACAAGATCGGTTCGGCAACGTCACCGCTCGCGCTCGCGAAAACGATCGCGCTTGTTTCCAGCTCAGAGTCAACGAAAGCGGGCGACGTGGTGGTCGTGCGCGCGCTCACTGACAGCGCGACGTACAACATGCTCGAGCTGCCGACTGGTCGTCTCGCGAAGATCAATCCCGGCGATCTGTTGCTTGGCGTGCTCGGGCGTCGTCGTGCGTTGAAAGGTTTTGTCGGCGATGTGCCTGCATCGCTGCGAAGTGGTGACGAGCTTCACCTGCTGAATATGGGCGGCGTGATGGGACTTTGCACCGGACATCATTCGAGTCTTGGCGATGCGATCAAGCTCGAAGTGATTGGACTTGTCTGCGATGAAACGGGTCGCGTGCAAAACATCGCGGATGCGGCTTTGGCGCCGCGCACGACGCTCGGTGAGAGCTCGCCGATCGTGATGATCGCAGGCACGAGTATGAACAGCGGCAAGACTTACGCTGCAACTGAATTGATCAAGCAAGCTACGCGTGCGGGGTTGCGTGTTGCGGCCGGAAAACTTTCCGGCGTCGCTTGTCTGCGCGATACGTTGAACATGGCGGACCACGGCGCGGTGACGACTGCGAGTTTTCTCGATTGCGGTTTGCCTTCGACTGTCGATATCGCGGACCTCGCGCCGTCAGCAAAGGCCATCGTCGCGCGGCTCAACGAAGCGCATCCGGATCTGATCGTGATTGAGCTGGGCGACGGAATTCTCGGCGGCTATTCGGTGGATACGGTGCTGGCGGACTATGAGCTGCTCGACGCAACGGCGGCCTTCGTGTTCTGCGCGTCTGATTACGTTGGTGCGTGGGGCGGCATCGAGTTGTTGCGACGGCGTGGTGTTGAAGTTGATGTGATCTCGGGCTCGGTGACTGATTCGAAGATGGGTGAGGATTACATTAGGACGCAGTTCGATGTGCCGGCGGCGAATGCACGACGCGAGGGTGGTGCGTTGTTTGAGATCGTCATGGACAGAGTGGCGGCATGCCAGTTGGAAGTGACTGTTTAGTGACAGGATTTACAAGATTAGACTGGATTTACATGTTCATCTTGAAAAATCCTGTAAATCCTGTCAGCACTGACTTAAACAAATGACGCTTTCATCGAAACTCAGAATCGGTATCTTCGGCGGCTCCGGTTACGGCGGCTCGGAGTTGCTCCGCATCCTGCTCTTCCATCCCAACGCTGAGGTCGTCTTCGTCACAGCTAACGAGCAGGCCGGAAAATCAATCGGCGAAGTTCATCGCAACCTGAACGGGCTCACGAACCTGAGCTTTGTCAAAGATCCAGAAGATATCAGCGACCTCGACTGTGTTTTTCTCGCGCTCCCGCACGGGCAGGCGATGGATATCGTCCCGCGCCTGCCCAACAACGTGAAAGCGATCGATCTCTCGGGAGACTTCCGGCTGCGCGATCAAAGCGTCTTCGAAAAGCATTACAAACAACCGCACACTGCGATGCACGCGCAGGCGGAGTTTGTTTACGGTTTGACCGAAACCAATCGCGAGGCGATTCGCGTCGCGCGCTTGATCGCTAACCCCGGCTGCTTCGCCACGGCAACGTTGCTCGGCCTGGCGCCACTCGTCGCTAACGGCTCGCTCAACGGCCGCGTTGTTGTCGACGCGAAGACTGGTTCCTCAGGCTCGGGCGCGAAGGCCGCGTCGAATACGCACCATCCGCAACGAATGACTTCGTTCTACGCGTACAAGCCGTTCACGCACCAGCACGTCCCGGAGATCGAACAGGAGCTCGCGCACGTCGGTGATTGGACCAGTGAGCTCGTGTTCATGACGCACTCGCTGCCAGTGGCGCGCGGCATATTTGCCTCTATTTACGCGGAAAGCAAAGTTGAGTTAGCCGAAGCAGAGTTGCGCAAGATCTTCGCCGACTTCTATCGCGAATCATTCTTCGTGCGCCTCGTGAACGGCTCGCCGGACATCAACTGGGTAAAGACGACAAACTTCTGCGACATCGGTTTCGCCACGCGCGGCAAACAGATCGTGGTCTTCTCCGCGATCGATAATTTAGTAAAGGGCGCTGCCGGTCAGGCCATGCAAAATATGAACCTGATGTTTGGCCTGGATGAAACTACGGGCCTGAAACTCGTAGGCACCAATCCATGATCACGAACGAAGATCAATTTCAGCTCGCGACGTACAAGAAGATGCCCATCGCCGCAGAGCGCGGCGAGGGCGTCTGGATCTACACCAGCGACGGCGAAAAATATCTCGACCTCTACGGCGGTCACGCAGTGGCGGGCACCGGACATTGTCACCCGCACGTCGTCAAGGCTCTATGCAAACAGGCGGGCGAGCTATTGTTCTACTCGAACCTCGTCTACTCGAGCGCGCGTGCGCGCGCCGCGGAGAAGCTCGTCTCGATCGCTCCTGCCCCTCTGACTAAAACTTTCTTCTGCAACTCCGGCACGGAAGCAAACGAGAACGCGATGCGCATGGCCCGCATGGCCACCGGCCGCGAGAAGATCATCACCTTCTCAGGCGGCTTTCATGGGCGCACTGCCGACGCGATCAGCGCCACATTTCTCGGCAAGTATCGCGAGCTCGGAAAGCCAAACGTGCCCGGACACCTCGAAGCTGAGTTCGGCAATGTGGAATCGGTGCGCGCACTCGCAGACGACACTGTCGCCGCGATCATGCTCGAGCCGATCCAGTCGATGGCTGGTGTCCGCATAGCCCAACCCGAGTTTTATATTGCGCTGCGCAAGTTGTGTGACGAACGCGGCATCGTGCTGATTTATGACGAAGTGCAGACTGGCGTGGGGCGCACGGGCCAGTGGTTCTTCGCGGGCAGCGAGGCGGGCGGAGGTGTCGTGCCTGACGTCGTGACGCTTGCCAAGTCGCTGGGCAGCGGTGTTCCTGTCGGCGCGTGTCTCGTGACTGACGCGATCGCTTCGCACATCAAGGAGAACGATCTCGGCACGACGTTTGGCGGTGGCATGCTTGCGATGGCGGCGGTCACGGCAACGCTCGAAGCCATTGAGAACGATGGCATGCTGGAGAATGTGCGGCGTGTTGAGGCCTATCTGCGCGAGCGCTTGCTTGAGGTCGAGCAGGTGGTTGCCGTGCATGGGCTCGGGTTCTTATTAGGGATTGAGTTCAACGAGAATGCGGCGGCGGTTCACAAGAGATTGCTGGAACACAAGATTATTACCGGCACGTCGAGCAATCCCACCGTGCTGAGGTTGTTGCCGCCATTGTGTTTGACCGAAGCGCACATTGATGAGTTTGTTTTAGCCACGGATTTTCACGGATGATCAGCACGATCGACATGTCGCGTGAGCAGATCGAGACGTTGTTGGAGTCTGCGCTGCGGTTCAAACGTGGCGATGATGTTTCGAAGCCGCTGGCGGGGAAGTCTGTGGCGCTCGTGTTTTTCAATCCGAGTCTGCGGACGCGCGCGTCGATGCAGGTTGGGATTTATGAGTTGGGTGGGAATGCTGTCGTGCTCGAGCCCGGCGGGACAAGTTGGACGCTGGAACACCGAGTAGGCCAGGTGATGGATTCTGATAAGACGGAGCACGTTGCCGAGTTTGTACGCGTGCTCGAGCGATATTGTGTCGCGATTGGCGTGCGAACATTCGCGGCGTTAAAGAATTGGGAAGAAGAGCGCACAGATCCGATCCTCAATGCGTTTGCGAAATATGCGTCAGTTCCGATCATCAATCTTGAATCGGCAATGCATCATCCCTGCCAATCGCTGGCTGACATGCTGACGATTCGCGAGAAGCTTGGGGCAGGGCGCAAGCGCGTCGTGCTCACGTGGGCCTGGCATCCGAAGCCGCTGCCGATGGCCGTGCCGAACAGCTTCGCGCTCGCCGCCGCGCAGATGGGCCACGATCTCGTGATCGCACATCCGCCTGGTTACGAGCTCGATGAAGAGCTGATCGAGAGTTTGGGCACGAATGTTGAGATTACAAATGACATCGATGCAGCCTTCACCGGCGCGGACGTGATTTACGCGAAGAGCTGGGGAGCGAAACAGTTTTACGGGAACACCGATCAGGACATCGCCACACGTGCGCAATACCGCAGCAAGTGGATCATCGACGAAGAAAAGATGGCGCGCACAAATGACGCGATCTTCATGCACTGTCTGCCGGTGCGCCGGAACGTGATCGTGACCGATGCTGTGATCGACTCGCCCGCGTCCGTTGTGATCGACGAAGCTGAAAACCGTCTGCACGTGCAGAAAGCGATACTGGCAAGGTTGTTTGGAGGTTAGACCATGCTCGAAACCAAAGCAGTCGACGATCAGCTTCGTTTGGATCTGTTGCGCGAGGCGTTGCCCTACATCCAGCGTTTCCAGGGCCAGACGTTTGTCGTCAAGCTCTCGGGCAAGGTCACGGAAGATCAGGAGAACCTCACGTCACTCGCCGAGGAGCTGGCGTTGTTGCATCAGGTCGGTATTCGCATCTGCGTTGTTCACGGCGGCGGCAAGCAGCTCACCGAGCTCGCGAAGAGACTGGGAATCCAGCAGACGATCATCGAAGGCCGGCGAGTCACTGACGACGCCACACTCGAAATGGCAAAGATGATCTTTGCCGGAAAGATCAATACCGACATTCTCGCGGCGCTCCGTCATCGCGGCATTGAAGCGGTGGGGCTCTCAGGCGTCGACGGCAATATCGTCCACGCCGAGAAGCGCCCGCCGAAAGAGATCCTGAACCGCGAAACGGGTGTGCGCGATAAAGTAGATTTCGGGTTTGTCGGCGACGTGGTCCAGATTAAGGCGCGACTATTAACTGTCTTGCTGGATCATGGTTACTTGCCGGTGATCTCGTCGCTCGGTGCAGACGACGAGGGCATGGTCTTCAACATCAACGCCGACACCATCGCCGCCGCGATCGCCGTTCAATTACAGGCCGAGAAACTAATTTTGCTCAGCGACGTTGATGGCATTTACCTCACCCCCGGCGATCCTCAGACAAAGTTGTCCCGCGTCACCGCAACCGAAGCCGGTGAGCTGGTTAAAAACGGCTCAGCTTCGGGCGGGATGATCCCGAAACTTCAGAGCATCATCGTCTTGTTAGAGCGCGGCGTTCACAGCGCACACATCATCAGCGGCGCCAAACGCAATGCACTCCTCTCGGAGGTCTTCACGGACAAAGGCACCGGGACGATGATCGTCGCCTAAATTGAGCTACGGGCGGCCACGGAGGGCCGCCCCTACAGTTGTAGTCCATCA